>JADGDW010000208.1 GCA_016744725.1 Candidatus Albibeggiatoa sp. nov. BB20
AATAAAAGTTTTTATTTTATTAATTAATTGATATTAAATATAATTTTTATATTAAATGATGCATTGTTAGAGAGAAATTCAAAATTCGTTAAACATTATAATGATAATTTTTTTATTTATCCATCTTTTTTTGCATTGCAACATTTAATGGATTATGACATATAAAAACAGGCTATTTTTGGATGATATTAGGGATAAATATAATAAAGCGTCCAATCTTTAAATATACTATGAATTATATCATTAGCTTAAATATTCAATTGGCTATTATGGGGGTATTACAATGTGGCTTTATATTTTAGCATAAAGGTTAAAATCAATTAAATACAACTATTAAAAATAGGGTTTATATACTAATTTTTATTAATTTCATATTGCAGTACAGCAATTAACCATGAATTTAATCCAAATTGCAAAATAAGAGGGATAGCTTGTTGTAATAGACTGAGCATTTGAGCAAAAAAATAGAAATAAATCATATACATTGCATTCATAGTTTAAAATGACTACTATAGCAATCCAGCTCTCATTATTACTTTCATTTCAGTCCATCATACTTATGCTTTTAGAATTTATTGAATGGTTTATCATCATGTGGTTCGTCTTGGTATTTATTAAACTTGTTTTGGTATACGGACAGGTTTCTGATATTGCTAGAGGGTACGCAGAAGTATTTGAATTAAAATACAATTCGAAAGTTTTGTTTGATGTTTTGCTATCGATTCCTATTATTTTATTATTTACTGCACCGATTTTATTTTTAACTGAAACTTGGCGATTTTTCTTTTTATACTCTGAAGAAGAAATTTTTGATTGGCTCGAAGAAATTAAGCACAATATGCCAGAAGAATAAGCTGTTTTTTCAGATCAAGACTATACTTGACTCTATCTCAAAATACGGAATACTGCATAATGCTAAAATGTTATTATTTATTCAAAATACAAAATGTTCTTCCTATTATTCTTTGCTTATCAACCCTCAATACTGCTACTTATGCCGCAATACAGGCCATTGATGTCACTGAAACTATTGTCGATGGGGCAAAAATCAATTTGAATCCATTAAGTGCTTCAGAATGCACGATTGGGCTGACAGATTTAAATAATACCCCACTGGCTGAGGGTATTGATGATAAAGGAGGTGAAGGAGTTCCATGTGATGGGGCAACACCTTATTTAGAGTCAATTTTTTACGATAAAACAAATATAGAGGTTGCCGCCTTTGGCTTTTTTTGTTTTAAAACACCTAGTAAGCTTTATGGCTGGGGACGGCATGATTGTGATGAAGTATTAGAAGCCTATTACGAAGACTCAGGCGCAGCCATTACAATTCCTACCCATGAAATACCTGAATTTGAACCTTTACCACGTTTTACAGTAGCGGTAGGTGAAGAAGTATTATTTAATGCGCACGCAATTTCTATCGGTGGTTATCAAATCATCTACAACACTCAAAATGCACCCTCACGACGCAAACTGAATCAACGCTCAGGGCAATTCTCTTGGCTTGCAGAATATGAAGGACAATTTGATTTTGAAATTACAGCTCAAGAACTATATTCATCAGTAGAGCAAAAGGCAGTGTTGCCTGTGACAATTATTGTGGATGATTTCGCTTTGGTGGACTTCAATATTGATCCTGAACAACTTGAGGCATTTACTGCAAGAGATATGGCAGTATTGACAGTGGAATCAATGGTTGCATTCCGAGGTAATGATATTAAAGATATTCCAGCAGAGGCTTTTACAGGACTGAGTGCGCAACAATTAGGTGCAATGACGGCGAATGCCCTAAAAGCAATTTCCTTGGCTCAATTTAGATACATTCCAATCAGCAGTTTTTATGGTTTACAAGCCTTTAATTTAGCAGGGTTTAGTAGCAATACCATTCAAAACTTTACGCTAGAGCATTTACAAGCGATTAATCCTAGTAGTTTTAAAGGCATGTCTGACCATAATATAGCCAAAATTCTGACTAATTTATCTATAGCATCACTCGATACCAATTTATTAAATACACTGTTGCCAGAAGCTTGGGAAATCGATAGGCAAACAGGCCAATTGAACCACCCTCAAGGTGCTCCACTGGGTTTACGTGGTTTAAATCTCAATGCTCAACCCTCTGTAGCACAAGGGCAATTAGAATATTATGATGAATTACCCAATTTTCATAGTAATGTGAGTCTGGGTGGTTTGGGCAACACTTCAACCTTACTAGATGATATGAATCGTACTTTGGGTCAATTAGGCCTTACTGATGTTAGATTTTCTCAAAACATCGATGGCTTATTAACCAGCAGCGGGAGTTTAGCCTTATCTATACTACCGAATATAGATAATATTTCCCAAACTCATGAAATAGAACAAATTGCTGTTTCAAATTCTCAAGGTACAATCAAATTCATTACCGATAATCAGCACCGTTTTGAATTTATACCATCCCCAAAAAGTACAGCCGCGTTACTTAAATCTTTAGGGGCAGACGGCCAAACAACTGTGGGTAAAAGTGGAGATATTGTCATGTCTTACATACCAACCACCACCACACGAGCTATACAAACAAAAGTACATGTTGTTGCGGTATTTGACGCATTTGTTACACCTGCTCCAAGTCAATTTTGCCTAGACCCCAGTTGCACTAATATGAATACGGGGCTGTTTTTTAACCAAGTCAATTTGCGGCATTTACGAGCAGACGCGATTTTACCTGAAACGGGACGTATGGTTTACGCTGATGGCACATCGCAAGTGGCTTATCCTTCTGTGGTTGCACCTCACTTTTTTATCTCAGGTTTGCAACAAATTGCTGGGATTAAATCAGTTACAGCCCAAAACTCGGGGCGACAATACCAAGTGGTTTTGGATTCTGGTATCACTTTGACATTATTTCCTAGTTTTAATGCAGAAGTGAGCGATTTGTCCAAAGGACAGCATGTCATTCCCAGCTTTGATTACAATCCTGACACTCAAATATTGACCTATACTGTTGCAATTAAAACTCAACTATTTAAACAAAAATTACGGGTTCAATAAATTGAGAATCATCTGGAATAAACGCAGCATTTATATTGATGCTGAATTATAGTCATTTTATTTTAAAATGATACAGGACTGGCAGTCCTAGATTTTAAAACTATTTGATATTTAAAGTATTTCAGGACGGCCAGTCCCTCAAGATAGAATTGACTATAATCTCAGATTTAAATCATTCAGGATGTCACATATTTTAATAACGGCTCATAAAACTGATGTGAGAAGGTTTGAAATATTTCCTGCTCAACAGGTAACCTCTCATCATTTGCAAAACATAATTCATAATAAGGGTCAACAGATTCCCCTCGTTTAAATTGCGAGCCTTGCCACAGTTTGATTGCTGCCTGCAATGCTTGTTCTTGATCTTTTTTGGGATTTTGAGCCGTTTTAACAAATTCCATCGAAGTCTCGGGGAAAAAATATAAAGGTTGCTGTAAGCCATACTGATACCATTGTACCAATTGGGTTAAAATTTCACGGCTGTCGATCACAGGGCTGGCCTGAAACTGTTTATCTGTTCCGATTAAAATACTTCGTTTTGGCAAATCATTGCGCTGAGCGGCATTTAATAATAAATGTTGTAACCAGAATTTAATAAAGTCTTTGGCTTTCAATTTACTACAACGATATTGCAATTGCTGATGTTCCCATAAATGGTTTAAATTACCGACGACTTGTATTTGATTTGACAATTCAACAATAATGGATGCGGTATCAAGTTTATTCTGTTGGCTATAACCTTGAATAGAATCAATAAAATATTCAGCTTGCACTTGCAATTGACTATAAAGATGCTCACCTACTTTGCCATAAGGTAATTGCCCTGTTGCACGAATAATTAGCTGGTACGCATTTAAATCATGCTGTAAAAATCCTTTCTCAACCAATAAATTGCGTAATAAATAGGTTTTTAAATAATCTAATTCAAATGGCTCAGTTTCTTCGATAAAGCCTTCAGATTGTGGTAATTGTACCCCTAAACTATATCTCAATAAATGTCGTGTTGGATGGCTAAAAAAGTTAATCAGCCGTTCTAATTCCAAAACCGTCACATCAGTCGTTTGTTTATGCAAAGGCGTTTCGATGAATGGTCGATAATGTTCACGTTCGCCAAACATAGAATAACTGGCTGTGCAGTATTCATTGGAATAGCTAAATAATTTATGTTGCTCACCGCTAAAATATTTAGGACTAAATGCCTGTAATGGATGATGAGTGATTATTTCATCTAAAATAGCACTTTGCGGATGATTAAAGCCTTTTTGCACATAATCCAGCAATTCACTGACCAAAACAGATGGTGGCAATTGACTGTTATCATTGATGTTATGTCCAATATAACTGATATAAAAATACTGACGGGCAGACAATAACGCTTCCAAAAACAGATAGCGGTCATTATTACGCCGAGAACGATCACCACGTAATGGGTAATGGTTAATTAAATCAAAGCTTAATGGCTGGTTTCCACGTGGATAATCATTGTCATTCATCCCCAGCAAACACACTACTTTAAATGGAATACTGCGCATTGGCAATAAAGCACAAAATGTAATACCGCCCGTCAAAAAATGCAGTGGAGAAGGCTCAGCATCTAAATATTGTTTTAAATAGGCAAAAATGACACTAAAGCTCACAGGCTGATTAAAACCGGCTAATTGTGATTCGCCTGTGCCTTCAATATTAACCAGACGATCTAACACATTCCTAATTTGCTGTAATTGCGCCAGCGTTTCTTCGTCGCTAAAAATAAATTGTTCTGCTAAATTAAGTAGAAACTCTCGCCATTCAAGTAATGTTTTATCCGATTCTAATACTTCTACAGTTGAAAATAGAGTTTCCATAAATTGGATAAATTGGCCTAAAATTAAACCATTACTGCCTTCAATTTCATCATAAGGTAATAAGCCAGAAAATAAATATTCATTCTGCGCAGGCAACACATAACCCAACAGCATTTTTTGCAAACCTTCACGCCAAGTATTATCCTTATAAGCAGGCAAATCCATGGCTTCACGGCTTTTTGCATCGATGCCCCAATGGATATTAGTCTCAGTCACCCAATGTCGAATTAAAGCTAAATCTGCGGTATTTAATTTAAATTGGTGTTGAATCGGAGTGTGATCCAAAACAGCCAGCACTTCATTGACTCCAAATCGACTTTGACACAATTCTAAAACCGCAAAAAATGCATCAATCAATACACTTTCATTGCGTAAGCTACGGTCAGTAATACTGAATGGAATCTTGGCTTTATCTTCTACCACTGTACCAAAAACCGCCTCGATAAACGGTACATATTTTTCAACATTGGGCATCATCACCACAATGTCTTTTGGCAATAATTTATTTTGATGTTGGTCAAATAAATGTAGCAATTGGTCATACAAAACTTCAATTTCACGCATCGGACTATGACATACATGTAATTGTAATGACTTGTCTTTCTGGCCAATCCACATAGCTGGTGTATCTAAGCCACGTTCGCGTAAATGTAAAATATCAGCTTGAATCGTGCTTAATAAATTAGACTCGGGAATTTCGATAAATTTAGCATAGGTTTTGGCTTGCTCATCAGATAATTCGAGTAGTAATTTTGAAAAATCGCGGCCTAATTTTCCCATCGATGCTAGCAGACTGTTGCCTTTCTCAAAATATAAGGTTTCAGGCGCAACAGGTTTTCCATCTTCCACACTTTGATGGGCAATTTCACTGTCTGACACAATGTCGCCCCAATATTCTTGACAGGGATTAAATAGAAAAAAGTAGATTTCAGTCCATTGGCTTAATTGGGTAAACACTTCGATATAAAAAGGCGGTAAGGCAGCAATACCAAATACACTGATTCTCGTCGGTAATTTTTGCTGCAAATTGATCGGTAAACCATTATTTTGATTTAGTTTATGAAATAGTTGGCCGCGTAATTTTGCTTTGTGTTGCGAATGGCCATAATACTGATTTAATGCTCTCCATAATGAGGCTTGCCAAGGTGCTTGCTGATCTTTTTCCAATATTTTTGGCTGTAAATCGTTTTCCCAATTACGCACCCAATTTGGACGGTAAACGATGTATTGGTCATATAAATTAGCTAATCGCCATGCAAGCTGAAATTGTTTATTGCCTGTTTTATCATCTTGTAAATAGTTATTTATATTTTTAAATTGGGAATTTTGCTGGTTTTGCGACAGAATATTCATAAAACTCCACAAAATCACTTCACGCTTATAATGAGACTGTTCTGGTA
>JADGDW010000209.1 GCA_016744725.1 Candidatus Albibeggiatoa sp. nov. BB20
GTAATCTTCTTAATTTATTATATTTTAAATCCAAAAAAGTCAATTTTTTTAACAAACCTAAATCTTCTGACAATACTTCTAAGCAATTACTCTTTAAAATGAGTTTCTGTAGTTTTTTTAATTTCCCAAATGACACTGGTAGCTTTTTTAGCTGGTTATCCCTTAAATTTAAATAACACAAGTTTTGTAGTTTCCTAAACGACGCTGGCAGCTCTTTTAGCTCGTTATTACTTAAATCTAATTCACTCAGGTTTTGCAGTTGCCCAAACGACGCTGGCAGCTCTTTTAGCTTGTTATTACTTAACCATAATTCACTCAAGTTTTGCAGTTGCCCAAACGACGCTGGCAGCTCTTTTAGCTCGTTATTACTTAAATCTAATTCACTCAGGTTTTGCAGTTGCGCAAAGGAGTCTGGGAGTTGTTCAATTTTACTATCATATAATGATAATTTTTGTAAATTTTTTAAAGAGCTAAGAGAATGAGGAATGGTATAAAGATTTGATTTATCTAAATTTAAACCAATGACATTGTTATTTTCATCTACTGCATAGCCGTTTTTTCTAGGATGACTAGTCACTTTATCTAAACTAATTTGCCGTAGTTTTCTACCAATTTCTTGCTCTATTTGTTTGATGATGTCTAGGTCGGCCATGGTGTTTGTCTTTTGTGTTTTTCAACAAGATTTAATGGATTAATCAATGGACAGGATTTTGATTGTAGGTATTTTTGAAGGTGGAGGCAAATATTTGGTTTTTAATCCCGAAAATCCTTAAATCTTGAGAACCCTGATTCAGAAGTTTTAACCCCGAACCTCTTTAAAACCATTTCATCATGTTCTCAGCACACAACGGATGAACTGATAACCTAGATTATCTCTCACAATTCCTGCATAATTTCTCAATACACTGAAATTCCCTATCCCATTTTGATAAAAAGCTGTGAGCCATGTCTGATTGCCTTGATTTAGCCGTAGAACTAGTAAAACGCCCCTCCGTCACACCCAAAGATGAACAATGCCAACACTATATTGCCCAACGACTAGCAAAACTTGATTTTAAAGCTGAACATTTGCGTTTTGGTGAAGTAGATAACCTATGGTTGCGACGCGGTACAGAGACACCACTATTCGTATTTGCAGGACATACCGACGTTGTACCCACAGGCGACGAAACCAAATGGCACTACCCACCATTCGAACCAACGCAACATGAGGGCTATTTATACGGGCGTGGCACGGCAGACATGAAAGGCAATATTGCTGCATTCATCGTGGCTTGTGAACGTTTTATTAAAAAAAATCCCGATCACAAAGGCTCAATCGCCTACCTATTGACCAGCGATGAAGAAGGGCCCGCCATTGATGGCACAGTCAAAGTGATAGAACACCTGCAAGCCCAACAAACCCATATTGATTGGTGCTTAGTCGGTGAACCGTCCAGCAGCAAAAAAGTAGCCGATACCGTAAAAAATGGCCGCCGTGGTTCACTGGGCGCACACTTAAGCGTAAAAGGAGTGCAAGGTCATGTGGCTTATCCACATTTAGCTGATAATCCGATTCATCGTTTTGCCCCTGTGCTACATGAATTAACCCAAATTCAATGGGATGAAGGCAACTCATTTTTTCCACCGACCAGCTTTCAAGTCTCCAATATTCAAGCGGGTACAGGTGCAACCAACATGATCCCAGCTGAATTAGCGGTGAAATTCAATTTTCGCTACTCAACCGAAGTCAAACATACTGAATTGCAACAAACGATAGTCGATTTATTAGCCAAACATAATGTGGACTACGAAATACGATGGGAACATTCAGGCCAACCTTTTTTAACTGCGGAAGGTGAACTGGTTGCAGCCGCCCAAGCCGCCGTACAAGCCGTCTGTGGTTATTCGACTGAACTTTCAACCTCTGGCGGCACATCTGACGGTCGATTTATCGCACCAACAGGCGCACAAGTGATTGAATTGGGTTTATTAAATGATACGATTCACAAACTGAATGAACGGATTTGTATTGCAGATTTAGATGTCTTAGCCGACGTATACGAAAATATATTGCAACGTTTACTTGGGCATTAATTGTAAAATGAAGAATATTTTATGGGTGACAACAAACCAGATTTCTAATCAAAACGGAGTGTTAAGCTCTTTGTGGGCAAGCACACGCTATCGAGTGATTATTCCCAGCCATTTTTTGGCCTTGAGACACTATAAACACCTATATTTACTTGCTCAAAAAAAAATCAGTTCAGATGAATTAAACTGTTTTCATGATAAACAAGCGGTTATTTTTTCTAAAAGTAGTCGTTATTCAAATGAGCAACGTGCTGCTTACGCCAAACAGCAAGGCATCAAAGTCATTTTAGATGTGTGTGATAACTATTTTGATACTGAAAAAGTGGCTGGCCAAACCGCACATTATAAAAAAATGGTAGCCTTGGCAGATATAGTGACAGTGAGTACAGCAGAATTAGCAGCGATTGTTGAAACGCATACGGGAAAACAAGCCATTGTGATCCCCGACCCTTATGAATATCCACAACAGCCAGCATCTTTTCAACCATCAAGCAAGCAGTTGAATTTGTTGTGGTTTGGCAGCCATAAAAATGTAGATAGTTTAAAGGCAATGATACCTCAATTAACCCCTTTAAGTCATGAAATCCCACTAAAATTGCACATTATTACCACCCCACAGCATGGTCTTGAAGGGGCTTGCGAACGGTTTAATACTCAGTCAGAGAATTATCAATTGCAGTTTTCTCCATGGTCGTTGGAAATCACACAAAAGGCAATGCAAAAAACTGATTTTATTATGATTCCAAGTTTAAGTATAGATGTGAAAATGGTTAAAAGTCCCAATCGTCTGATTGAGTCTGTGCATTCTGGGCGGTTTGTTATTGCTTATCCATTGCCTTCTTATCAGGAGTTTGCGCAATGGGCATGGGTTAACGATCATTTTGTTGAGGGGATTCGCTGGGCGTTACAACATCCTCAGCAAGTCATCGATAAAATACAAGCGGCTCAGCACTATATCACGCAACATTATTCACCCGAACGAGCGGGCTTATTGTGGGAGCAAGTGATTAAGAATTGATATTTTTGAAGGCGTTTTCATGCAATTACCTGAAGAATTTGAGAATTTAAACGATGATATCGAGCCTTATAAACCTGACACGCTTGACAGTACAAGGTGGTGGTGATTAAACGTGGCAAAGATGGGATTATCAATACGGCAGCATCATTTAAGTTACATAAACATTATGTAAAAATCCAGAAAATCAACTTTTTCTCAATATAGTCAGCGTATGGGAAATGCAAATCAAAATGCAGTTGTATAAATTATTAGATTTGATATAACGTAAAATCAATAGTTTATAAGTAAAAAACAGCTAAATTTGGAAATTATTTTATAGCCTCTGGAATGTTGGAACGAGACAATACCTCATTATTACCGACAAAGTATAATATCAAGATTGATTTGAAACTGCTGTTTAATCAGTGAATAACAAAAAGCGACCTCTGGGTTTATGAAAATAGTACAAGCCCAGAGGTTTATTTGAAAGTGAGTTCTTCAAGCAGAGCTTGATGGCAGGCATAACGGAATAAAATGTTTCGTTGGTTAATTCTGGATTCTCTTAAGCAATTTCAGCTTCAATATCATTCAATGCTTGCAATGGATTTGGTGCTGCAATAACAGGTCGTCCAACTACTAAATAACTTGCACCTGCTTCTAATGCTTGTTTTGGAGTCATTGTGCGTTTTTGATCGTCTTTAATACTGAATGCAGGCCGAATCCCTGGTGTAACTAGAATTAAATCATTATCTACATTTTGTCGAATCAATTGAATTTCTTGTGGTGAACACACCAAACCATCTAGGCCAGCCGCTTTCGATAGGCGTGCTAAACGCAATACATTATCCTGCAATGTGCCGTGCAAACCCACTCCTGACAAGTCATCTTCATCTAAACTGGTTAATAATGTTACTGCAATTAATAATGGACGTTGAGAATAAGGTTCTAAACTATCCCGTGCCGCCATTAACATATCTCGTCCACCTAAAGCATGAACATTTACCATCCAGACCTCTAAATCAGCCGCCGCTTGACAAGCTTTGGCCACGGTATGAGGAATGTCATGATACTTCAAATCTAAAAACACTTTAAAGCCTAAATCGACCAATTGAGCGACCAGTGATGCGCCGCTGCGTGTGAATAATTCTTTGCCTACTTTAACGTAACAACGTTCAGAGCCTAGTTGTTTGGCTAAAGCTAAAGCTTGTTCTGGTTGCGCGAAATCAAGTGCAATGATTAAAGGAGAACGCATTTTATTCACCCTCGATACCTTGTATAGGTTTAATTGTATTCCATTGTTTACAGCTAGGACATTGCCAATGTAAGGTCTTGCCTGTAAAGCCGCAATGATGGCATTTGTAAACAGGCTTGTTTTTAAGCAACTGTTTTGTCATGTCTTTTAATAAGAGTAGATGTTCATAAGTAATATTGCCAGTATGTGATAAAGCTAAATCTAATAAATGGTCTAAACCACGAACTGAAGGACGTTTGTGCAATTGTTTTACGATAAAATCTGCTGCTTGTTCTTCTGTAGCTTCATCTTGCAGCATATTAGCTAATACTAACATAGGGGTAATTCCCCCATAACGTTCTAAAATATATTGTAAAAATTTTTTAAATTCATCTTCTTTTCCTATATCCTGATAACATTGTTTGAGTGGTGCAATCACTTCGGATAAATAGGTGGCATCTTGCCTTTCAATACGTCGAAACGCTTTAATTGCCTGTTTTTTATCACATTCGTCTAATGCCAATTTGCCTTCTAACATGCTGGCTCGAACACTGTGATTGTCTGCGGTCAATGCTTTTTGCACCGATTGTACGGCTTGGTCACGTAAACCTTGGTGGCGTGCCATTTCAGCCATTTCACAGTAATAATGTGCTATCAAAGATTTAACATTTTCCCCAGATATTTTGCTTAGAGCTTTGGCGGTTTGTACTGCTTTTTCCCATTCATGTTCTTGTTGATACACATCTAATAATTGTCGATAGGCATACACTTGATAATCAATGGATTGAGTTAGCTCAATAAACAGAATTTCTGCACGGTCGAGTAGACCCGAACGCTGATAATCTTGGGCTAATTCGAGTACAGCTAATGCGCGTTGTTGTGCATTTAAGGTGGTTCGAGCAATTAAATTTTGGTGAATACGGATGGCGCGGTCAACTTCTCCTCGTCGTCTAAATAGTGCTCCCAATGCCAGATGTGTTTCAACTGTATCGCTATCTACATCGATCAATTTAACAAAGACATCGATTGCTTTGTCAGGCTGTTCATTGAGTAGATAATTCAGGCCTTTAAAATAATCAGAGGATAAATTAAAGGTCGAGGGAGTGGATTCAAAGTGGGAACTACTACGTTGTGCGGCAAACCATCCTGAGGCCGCTGCAACAGGTAACAGCAACCATAAAAATTCTATCATTGTGTACTCGTATCCTGCGTGCGTGCAACTAGGGTATTTATTTCGTGCAAAGCATTTTTATGTGATTTTTTAAGACGTTGGTTATCTCTGCGTAGTTTCCATAACCATAAAAAGTGAGCTATTGAACTTAATAGAACCCCCAAACACAATACGGAAAAGAGTAATAAGGTGAGACGTAGTTCCATTTGGCCAACATAGTAGTAAATTGTCACGGCTTGGGTATTGAGTAATGCAAAGGCAACCATGAGCAGAAAAACTAAGATAAAACCGAACCATACAAATAATTTTACCATTATTGTTCTCTAACAGCTTGATTCTTTTTGGGTGAGTGCAGTGTATCAGAATGGGTTGCTATTATAGCATGTAGAATTGTCTAGTCAGTATGTGAATTAATTAAAAACTGTTTTCCCTTTAAATCAGGTTTGATAAATAGCCATGAGTCAGTTGATTTTAGTCACAAAATAAATTGTTTGTATTATCAATGCATGTTTCGCAAAAAAACTTTAATTGTGCATTATTCTTGGAGAAAAAACGGGGCAAACATCGTATATTGAGAGATTTAACTGTACTCTTAGACAGAATATGTTGGTCATCTTGTCCGAAACTCCTTCTCCAAACCTACTGAAAATCATATTGGAGCTGCTTGGTATTTTATTCATCATTACAACCAAAAACTTTAGCTCTATTCCTCAAATCAATAATATATAATTAATTGCATTTGGGCATTACTTAGATTACCAAAAAATAAACTAATATCTTGTAATGGTTTAAGTTTAAT
>JADGDW010000210.1 GCA_016744725.1 Candidatus Albibeggiatoa sp. nov. BB20
ATTTTAGCTTTAATAGTGCTGAATTATTCGTGCTTTTGCCAGAAATCATGCTGCTTGCCTTAGCATCTCTGGTATTAGTGATTGATGCTTATGTGCCAGATCATGCACGCAACTTTACTTATCAGCTTTCTCAAGGTTCATTGATTGCAACACTATTGGCTGTTTTTGCATCGATGCCACAGCAAGCAACTTATGCAATGAGCGGCACTTATATATCCGATCCAATGGCGGCTATTTTGAAGATTGCTATCTTAATTGTCGTCTTTTTTGCCTTCATCTACTCTCGTACTTATTTACGTGACCGCAACTTCTTCCGTGGTGAATACTATGTATTAGGCTTGTTTGCTACCTTGGGCATGATGGTCATGGTTTCTGCTGCCAACTTATTAACAGTTTACTTAGGTTTAGAGCTACTCTCCTTATCTATGTATGCGATGGTTGCGATGCACCGAGATTCCAAACCAGCAACAGAAGCAGCAATGAAATACTTTGTATTAGGCGCAATTGCTTCAGGTATGTTGCTCTATGGTATGTCAATTATTTATGGTGCAACAGGCACTTTAGATTTAGCGACGTTAGCTGCAACAGCAAGCAATGCAGGTGATAATACTCAAATGTTAATGTTTGGCTTAGTATTCATCATCGTTGGTTTAGCATTCAAATTTGGTGCTGTACCCTTCCATAACTGGATGCCAGACGTTTATGAAGGCTCTCCAACGGCTGTGACATTGTTTATTGCTTCTGCACCTAAAATTGCAGCATTTGCGATGTTAATGCGTCTACTTGTTGATGGCTTAATTGGTTTAAAATCAGGTATGGTAGGCGATGTTGAATCGGTCTATTTGGGCTGGCAAGGTATGTTAATTGCGCTAGCAGTATTGTCTATGGCGATTGGTAACATAGTTGCGATTGCACAAACTAACCTAAAACGTATGTTTGCCTATTCAACTATTTCTCATGTCGGCTTTTTATTCATGGGCGCATTAACTGCAACAGAAACAGGTTATGCAGCATCAATGTTCTATGCGATTACTTATGCAATTATGAGTTCCGCAGGTTTCGGCATGATTATTTTACTTAGCCGTAAAGGCTTTGAAGCTGAAAATATCTCAGACTTTAAAGGTCTAAATGAGCGTAGCCCTTGGTATGCGTTTTTGATGATGGTGGTTTTATTATCAATGGCAGGTGTGCCGCCAATGGTTGGCTTCTGGGCAAAATTATCAGTATTGATGGAAGTGATTAATGCGGGCTTCTTATGGGTCGCAATTGTCGCAGCAATGTTCTCGGTGATTGGCGCATACTACTACTTGCGTGTCATCAAAACGATTTATTTTGATAAACCTGAAGGTGAAATTATCACCATTAGTGATGATAAAAGTTTACAAGCTGCTTTAAGCATTAACGGTATTACAATTATTGTTTTAGGTTTATTCCCTAGCGCATTACTGGCTATTTGTACTGCTGCATTAGTTGGCTAATTAATTAGTTGTTTTATTTTAGAAAAGGCGGCGTTCTAGTGTGAACTCTGCCTTTTTTTTATTCAGATAATGACTCTTTTTTGTGTTGTAGCATTTTTGCAGTTTAGTATCTAACCATATACTTATATTAGCTATTATTCAGATTTATGATGAAATAAACCAAAAAATACCATATTTTTTGTAATTCAAGATTGACCACTTCAATGGTTGCCATTATACTGCTTTCCTTGTGTTGACTATCACGCAACTATGTTGGTTTTTAACAACAGTTTATATATTTGGATGAACGACGTAAATAGACTCCCTTTTATTGATACTGGCGCAAAGGCCATATTTTCTGCATTAGCTCTATGGGCTGCTGCCGTTAGTCTATTTTTTCTCTATTACCTTGGTGAAGCTGCAGCTCAAGCTGCCTCATTCGGTGTATTCATTGTCTTCTTCAATGTTTGGTTGACTCAACGCAAACTCAGAATTGCTATCCTTCTTTCCCAGAATTCCCCAGAACAAGCTATAGGTACAATTTACCTCGCGGCTGTTCAACGTTTTGCTTTCACTTTACTGTTTTTTATTGTTGGTATGAGTTGGCTTCAATTGATGCCCGTACCGATGCTTATTGCATTTGCAGTAGCACAATTCAGTTACTTTTTTACTGGGCGTGATGATATGGATATGTTAATCATACCAACAGTACAAACAGTTTCAGATTCTAAATTAATCAAGCATTAGGGAGCAACTAACGTGGCTAGTGACGCACATAGTGGTGGGGGTACTGCGGTTGAGTATATCCAACATCATATTACAAATTTAAGTGTAGGCGAAGGCTTTTGGAGTCTTAATATTGATACCTTATTCTTTGGTGTTGGTATCGCTTTGCTAATGATTTTTGTTGCCAAAAAAGTCGGTGACAATTTAAGCATGGATAAACCTTCCAGTTTACAAAATGTAATTGAAGTGGTTTTAGAATTTGTAGAAAACCAAGTCAAAGACTCGTTCAATGCGCATAACCCATTGATTGGACCTTTAGCATTTACTGTATTCGTATGGATTTTTTTGATGAATGCAATGGATTTGATTCCTGTCGATATCCTACCTTTGATGGCTTCATCAATAGGCATTCCATATTTGAAAGTTGTACCAACAACTGACTTATCAGCAACATTTGGTTTATCGTTCAGCGTTTTTGCATTGATTATGTATTATAACTTCACAGTTAAAGGGCCTGTAGGCTTTGTGAAAATGTTCTTATTTCATCCGTTTGCATCTAATAACATTATCGCTAAAATCATCTTAATGCCAATCAACGTGATGATGACCAGTATTGAAGAATTAGCGAAACCCCTAAGTATGGGCTTACGTTTGTTTGGTAACATGTTCGCAGGCGAATTAATCTTTATTTTGATTGCAATTTTACCTTGGTGGATTCAATGGCTACCGGGCGGTATGTGGGCAATTTTCCACATCGTAGTTATTACTCTACAAGCGTTTATCTTTATGTTGTTGACGATTGTTTACTTAAGTATCGCTCATCAATCTTTAGACGATCATTAGTGTTAAACACCTGAATTTTATTTGAAGTAAATAGGGGCATGAGTTTTAACAGTGTTCCTAATATGAAACAATTTTTTAGTATCATTAACTTTAACTTTAAGGAGAACTCATATGAGTGCTGAAATGATTAGTCCAGAGGCTATGGCGCAAGTAGGTGCTGTTTACGCTAATACTGTTTTAGTTGTAGGTATTATCTTAGCTTCAGCAGCATTCGCATCTGCGTTTGGTTGGGCAATTATTTGTTCTAAGTATTTAGAAGGTATTGCTCGTCAACCAGAAATGCGTGCTCAGCTAATGGGTCAAATGTTATTTACGGGTGGTTTGATGGAAGCGTTCCCTATGATTGCTTTAGGTATCGCTATGTTCTTTACTTTCGCTAATCCGTTTGCTGACGCGGTTAAAACTGCCATCGGTCTATAATCAGGCTTTTTAAGCTTGGTTAACTAGACTGGAGGTCTATCAGTGAACCTAACAGCAACAATTATAGGGCAAATCGGTACATTTTTCGTACTAGTATTCTTCATCAATAAAGTATTGTGGAAACCCATGATACAAATGTTGGAGGAACGGCGTGCAAAAATTTCTGATGGCTTAGCGGCAGCAGAACGGAGTCAGCATGATTTAGAGCTAACTCAACAAAAATCTGCTGATAAGTTACGCGAAGCGAAACAGAAAGCGGCTGAAATCATTGCGAAAGCTGAGAAACAAGCAGGCGAACGTATTGAACAGTCAAAAGATGAAGCGCGTGTTGAAGGGCAACGTCAACTTGACGCAGCTAAAGCTGAAATTGAACAAGAAGCAAGTCGTGCTAAAGAGCAATTACGTGAAGAAGTCATGGCAATTGCTTTAGCGGCAGCAGAAAAAGTTTTAGCGCGTGAAATTGATGCCAATGCTCACAATGACTTTGTGAAGAAAATGATTCAGGAACTATAAGGCGTTAGCTATGGCAGAACTTTCCACCGTAGCACGTCCTTACGCAGAAGCGATTATCAGCTTAGCGACAGAGAACAGTGCATTAGATAAATGGTCTGAAAATTTGGATTTTTTATCTATAACAACGCAAGATGACTCTGTTGTTAAGATGGTTGCCAATCCAAATGTTGATACACAAACATTAACTAAGATTTTACTTGATGTTTGTGAGTCGCAAGACGATGGTGTCAAAAATTTAGTTAAAACTTTAATTGACAATCAACGTTTGGACGTTCTGCCGCATCTTGCGGTTGAATACGAAAAGTTAAAAGCGGAAAAGCAAAATAAGCTCAAGGTTGAGCTGGTGTCTGGTTATGAAGTGACACCTGAGCAGCAACAGGAGTTGCAGACCGTTTTACAAAAACGTTTTGGCAAGCAGATAGATATTAATATCAGTATTGATGCTGAGCTTATTGGTGGCTGGGTCATTCGCGCAGGCGATGAAGTCATTGATGCTTCTGTTAAAGGACGATTGCAACAATTGGCTACTGAGTTACGCCAATAAGAACGAGATTTAGATAATATGCAGCTTAATCCATCAGAAATCAGTGAACTGATTAAAAAGAAAATTGAAAGTTATGACCTAGGAACAGAATCTCGTAGCGAAGGTTCTGTTGTTAGCGTAACTGACGGTATCGTCCGTATTCACGGATTAGCAGATGCGTTACAAGGTGAAATGCTTGACTTCGGCGAAGGCACGTTTGGCATGGCATTAAACCTTGAGCAAGACTCTGTCGGTGCGGTAGTTTTAGGTCCTTATGAACATATTTCAGAAGGCCATACCGTAAAATGTACAGGTAAGATTTTAGAAGTGCCTGTAGGTACAGAGTTATTAGGTCGTGTTGTTGGCCCATTGGGTAATGCAATTGATGGTAAAGGCGCAACAAATGCGACTCAAACTTTACCTTTAGAACGCATTGCACCAGGGGTTATTAGCCGCCAATCAGTTGATGAACCAGTGCAAACAGGTTTGAAATCAATTGACTCTATGGTACCTATCGGTCGTGGTCAACGTGAGTTGATTATTGGTGACCGTCAAACAGGTAAAACAGCCGTTGCGATTGATACGATTATCAATCAAAAAGGTACAGGTGTTAAATGTATCTATGTTGCGATTGGTCAGAAAGCGTCTTCTATTGCGAACGTTGTTCGTAAATTAGAAGAACATGATGCGATGGATCACACCATCATCGTAGCAGCGTCAGCTTCTGAGTCCGCAGCATTACAATTTATCGCACCTTATGCTGGTTGTGCTATGGGTGAATACTTCCGTGATCGTGGTGAAGATGCGTTAATCATTTATGATGATTTGACTAAACAAGCTTGGGCTTATCGTCAAGTGTCATTATTGTTACGTCGTCCTCCCGGTCGTGAAGCTTATCCTGGTGACGTTTTCTACTTGCATTCACGTTTATTAGAACGTGCTGCACGTGTTAACCCAACTTACGTTGAAAGAATGACGAATGGTGAAGTGAAAGGTAAAACAGGTTCTTTAACTGCATTACCTATCATTGAAACGCAAGCGGGTGACGTATCTGCTTTCGTACCAACTAACGTTATTTCGATTACTGACGGTCAAATCTACTTAGAAACTGATTTATTTAACGCGGGTGTTCGTCCAGCGATTAACCCCGGTTTATCAGTATCTCGTGTAGGTGGTGCAGCTCAAACTAAGATCATCAAGAAGTTAGGTGGTGGTGTTCGTTTAGATTTAGCACAGTATCGTGAGTTAGCGGCGTTCGCACAGTTTGCTTCGGATTTAGATGAAAATACACGTAAGCAAATTGAACGTGGTCAACGTGTTACTGAGTTGATGAAACAAAAACAATATGCGCCATTAAGCGTTGCTGAAATGGGTGCATCATTGTTCGCGGTCAACAAAGGTTACATCGATGCAGTACCAGTAAACAAAGTGTTAGATTTTGAACATGCGTTACAAGCTTATATGAAAGCGAGTCACGCTGATTTGATGAACACTATTGAAGAAACTGGCGGTTATAATGATGACATCGAAGGTAAGTTAACAGCTGCTTTAGATGATTTTGTTGCTAATCACCAAAGCTGGTAATTTGTTTTAGTGCGTACAAGGATGTATGCTCCAATCTCCATGCTTCGGTATGGGGATTTGCTGGGATGCTTATATAAAATCATATAAATAAGCTAAAAGTATATGACGACAAAGAATATATTATCTGTATTAATACCCACAACTATTGGGTTTGTTTTCACGTTAGCTTTTGTTAAAGGTATTACAA
>JADGDW010000211.1:0-2718 GCA_016744725.1 Candidatus Albibeggiatoa sp. nov. BB20
ATATTTTAATTTCTCAGGAATTGTTGTTAAGTTATTATTTTGTAAATTTAATTCTTTCAAGTGAGTTAATTCAAACACCGCATCTGGTATTGAAGCTAACCTTTCGTCTCTATTGCCTTTTAAATCTAGCTTTTCTGCTTTAGGTTCTTTGCAATTTTGAATTTTTTCTTTGGTAGATATGGGCATTGTATAATTTATGGTTAAACTTGCACTAGCAGTTGTATAATTCTTCATAAGTTTATTTCTACAAATAAGTTTTATAAAAATACAAAACCCATTTTACCGAAGCAAAATAAGTTTTACATTCCTTTAAAAATTAATAACTAATCACAGGTACAAGCCAACGTTCAGCTTCTTCAAGCGTCATACCTTTACGTTCTGCATAACTTTCAACTTGGTCTTTTTCCACTTTATTCTCATTACGCCGCATTTAACATATTTGTTCTATCACCAATACCGAAAAGCAATGATTCCACATGAATATCCTCATCCAATTCATCCCAATGTAATCCAATCCCACCGCCACTAATTTCATAATCTTGACGTTGTTCCTTTGTCGCATTTAATAATCGCGGAAAATAAGCTAACGGTGTACCTAATTTACGTCCGTCAATCAACTCAATCCAAAACATATCCTCATCAAATTCTACTGATTTTGCCAAAGGTTTAAATGCTAAAATATTCATTCCATTTTTCCTCAATTAATGCTGTATGCTCTGATACAACTTGTAATATGTGACGAAGCTCAGAAGACGAAAAACTATAGTTATGTGCTAAACGAACTTCAGGACATATCCATATCTTAGCCAAAGCATCACCTTTTCGCACATGAATATGGCATGGCTCAAGTGGATTACCCTCATTTGAAAAGAAGAAAAATCGATAACCCCTATAACGAAAAACAACAGGCACAGATTTTTACCTTAAATTTAATAAAACGAATGTAGACGATTTGGGATGATAGAAGTTTAGATGGTAGCAATCAAAACGCAAAACCCATTTCACCTAAGCAAAACAAGTTTCGCATTCCTTTAAAAATTAATAACTAATCACAGGAGCAAGCCAACGCTCTGCAACGTCAATTGACATGCCTTTACGTTCAGCATAGCTTTCTACTTGGTCTTTTTCCAATTTACCAATACCAAAATACTGCGCTTGTGGATGTGAGAAATACCAGCCCGAAACGGCAGCCGTCGGCAACATCGCAAAACTTTCAGTCAAAGTCATACCGATTTGCTGTTCAACCTCTAACAATTCCCACAACAAGGCTTTTTCCGTATGATCTGGACATGCTGGATAACCTGCTGCTGGACGAATCCCTTTATATTTCTCAGAAATCAAATCGTTGTTGCTCAATTTCTCATCCGTTGCATAAGCCCAGAATTCAGTACGCACCCGCTGATGTAAACGCTCTGCAAAGGCTTCTGCCAAACGATCTGCCAAGGCTTTGAGTAAAATACTGTTGTAATCATCTTGATCCGCTTCAAAAATGGCGATTTTCTCATCGATATTGCCACCTGCGGTACAAGCGAAAACCCCTAAATAATCGGCTGCTTCACCTTTTGGCGCGATAAAGTCAGTTAAACACATGTTTGGTCTATCAGTCTTCGCCAATTGTTGGCGCAAATGATGTAGCGTGGTTTTGACTTCGGTGCGCTGCTCATCAGTGTATAATTCGATGTCATCGTCATTGACGCTATTCGCTGGATAAAAGCCGATAATCGCCTTGGCACTTAACCATTGTTCATCAATAATCTGGTCTAACATCGCTTGTGCATCAGCAAATAATTTACGCGCTTCTTCACCCACAACCGCATCATCTAAGATTTTTGGATAACGTCCTGCTAATTCCCAAGATTGGAAAAATGGAGTCCAGTCAATGCACGCACGTAAATCAGCTAAATCGTAAGTTTCAAAAACCTTAGTGCCTAAAAAGCTTGGTTTTGTAGGTTGATAAGTTGCCCAATCTGTTTTGAGTTTATTCGCACGGGCTTGGGCTAAACTGAATTTTTTCGACTTATTTTGCTTAGCTGCACGTTTAACCCGTACATCTTCATATTCAACCGCTATTTTTTCTGCATAAGCAACTTTTAAATCAGGTGACAATAAACTTTGTGACACGCCCACCGCACGTGAAGCATCTTGAACATATACCACAGGATGTTGATAATTTTGGGCAATTTTAACCGCCGTGTGTACTTTTGAAGTGGTTGCACCACCAATTAATAAAGGAATTTCAAAGCCTTGACGCTGCATTTCTTTAGCAACATGTACCATTTCATCCAATGATGGGGTAATTAAGCCTGAAAGTCCGATAATGTCACAATTTTGCTCGCGTGCCGTTTGTAAGATTTTCTCAGCCGCGACCATTACGCCAATATCAACCACTTCAAAGTTGTTACATTGCAGCACCACACCGACAATATTTTTACCAATATCATGCACATCGCCTTTCACTGTCGCCATCAAAATCTTGCCATTATTTTGAATTTCGCAGCCTTCACCTTTTTCTTCTTCAATATAAGGCATTAAATACGCTACGGATTTTTTCATGACGCGGGCAGACTTAACCACTTGAGGCAAAAACATTTTACCTTCCCCAAACAAATCGCCGACCACATTCATGCCGTCCATCAATGGACCTTCGATCACATGTAACGGACGCTCAGCTTGTTGTCGTGCCTCTTCGGTATCCACTTCAATAAAATCGGTAATGCC
>JADGDW010000211.1:2728-6251 GCA_016744725.1 Candidatus Albibeggiatoa sp. nov. BB20
CTAACGCATGTTCTAAACGCTTGCCCACCGCCCAAGTGCGCCATTCTAAATCTTGTTGATTAACCTTGGCTTTTCCGTCACCTTTATATTTTTCTGCCACATCAACTAAACGTTCGGTGCTGTCATCACGTTTGTTTAAAACCACATCTTCAACCCGTTCACGCAATTCTTTAGGTAAATCATCATAAACCGCAAGTTGTCCCGCGTTGACAATCCCCATATCCATGCCTTCTTTAATCGCATAGTAAAGGAATACCGAGTGAATCGCCTCGCGTAATGGGTTGTTGCCACGGAATGAAAATGAGACGTTTGAGACACCGCCCGAAATCATCGCATGAGGTAAGGTTTGTTTAATCTCGCGCACAGCTTCAATAAAATCAACAGCATAGTTGTTGTGTTCTTCAATCCCTGTGGCAACAGCGAAAATGTTCGGATCAAAAATAATGTCTTCAGGAGGGAAACCGATTTCTTCGGTCAAAATTTTGTAAGAACGGGAGCAAATTTCTAATTTACGGGCTTTGGTATCGGCTTGACCTGCTTCATCAAACGCCATCACCACCGCCGCCGCGCCATAACGCCTAATCAATTTGGCTTGTTCAAGAAACTTTTCTTCGCCCTCTTTCATCGAAATTGAGTTCACAATCGGCTTACCTTGCACGCATTGCAAACCCGCTTCAAGCACTTCCCATTTTGAGGAGTCAATCATAATTGGCACGCGGGAAATATCAGGTTCTGAGGCAATCAGATTTAAAAATTGCACCATCACCGCTTTAGAATCCAACAAGCCTTCATCGACATTAATATCAATGATTTGTGCGCCATTTTCAACTTGACTACGCGCCACATCTAGGGCTTTTTCATAATTTTCATTGACGATCAGTTTTTTGAATCGTGCTGAACCCGTGACGTTGGTACGCTCACCGACGTTGACAAAATTCATGGTGCTGTCGATGTTAAAGGGTTCTAAACCTGCCAACTTACAAATCTTTGAAACTTCAGGAATTTTACGTGGCGGATGCTTTTCAACTGCGCGTTTAATGGCGTTGATATGTGGCGGAGTCGTTCCACAACAACCACCAATAATATTGAGTAAACCAGATGCTGCCCAATCTTCGATTTCTTTCGCCATCGCTTCGGGGCTTTCGTCATATTCGCCGAATTCGTTAGGCAAGCCTGCGTTTGGATGGGCGGAAACGTGGGTGTCGGCAATGCGGGATAATTCTTCGACATATTGGCGTAATTCTTTTGCACCTAAAGCGCAGTTTAAGCCAATCGAAATTGGTTTTGCATGGCGTAATGAATTCCAGAAAGCTTCAGTGGTTTGACCTGATAACGTCCGCCCTGACGCATCGGTAATTGTGCCTGAAATCATCACTGGTCGGCGGTGTTGTGGATAATCGTCAAAATATTTTTCAACCGCGAAAATGGCTGCTTTTGCATTCAAAGTATCAAAAATGGTTTCAATCAGAATTAAATCCGCGCCACCTTCAATAAGCCCTTGAGTTGAATCATAATAAGCATCTACTAATGCATTATAAGTAACGTTACGTTTAGCGGGATCATTTACGTCTGGAGAAATCGAACAGGTTTTACTGGTTGGGCCTAACACACCCGCAGCAAAACGCGGTTTATCAGGATTTTGCGCGGTCATTTCAGCACAGGCTTGTCTGGCTAATTTGGCTGATTCAACGTTGATTTCATACGCCAAGGATTCCATACCATAATCCGCCATAGAAATGGTATTTGCATTAAACGTATTGGTTTCAACAATATCCGCGCCTGCTTCGAGGTATTTTTTATGAATTTCTTTAATAATTTCAGGTTGAGTTAAGGACAGTAAGTCATTGTTACCTTTGATGTCAGAAGCCCAATCTTTGAATCGCTCGCCACGATAATCAGCTTCTTGGAGCTTATAACTTTGAATCATAGTGCCCATTGCACCATCAAGATATAGAATACGGTCTTGTAATAATTGTTGAATAGTTGGCATTGATGAAACCTGAGTGTTTGCTTTTATTTATCAGACAGGCATTGTAACAAGAAAATGGGTTGCTGTTAAAAACTGTTACTCAATGCTTTCAATCGTTTAAATCCATTCTTCGGTTGTACTGCTTATTTGGCAAAATGTTTATGGGGAAAATGCACTTTAAGTCCACGTTAATTGTCGGTGTTCTATCGCACAATCTCGCAGATACAGATTAATTAAACTTTGATAGGGAATGCCTTTTTCTTGAGCCATAGTTTTGAAATAAGCAAGGGTGTCTTCGTCAATACGAAGGGTTATTTGCTTTTTTGTTTGTTTTGCATAAGGGTTGGGAATAGAGTTAGAAAAGTCATAATTATCGCGCATGATGAAATTTCTTTTGAAGATAATATTTTATATATCAATTCGTTACCAAGTTTTACTTGGTAATGCCTGCCTTTCAAGCTCTGCTTGACGTATGAATACTTGAAGCAGAGCTTCTTGGACATACACTACTAAACTGAGTTTGGTAGCGAGTTAAATTAATGGATTTTGGATAACTAATTGTTTTTCTATTAGCTGCCCATGCTGCAAATCTTCTGTAAATAGTGTTTCACAATTTTCCAATAATGCTGCACTGATAATTAGACTGTCCCAGTAAGAGAAATGGTATTGTTGTTTAATTTGCCAAGCTTTTTGGACTGTTTCTAGTGTAAGCAGGGATACTTTTGCTATTTCATTTACAGCAGCAATGATTGCGTTATCTGTTACTTTGTGTCTGAGTAATACATTTGAAAATTCATTTAGCACTTGCGTACTAATAATAACCTGACTGGTTTGATTGTTAAAAAATGAAACTGCCTTTTGATATTTGAGCTTATCCTTTTCATTAAAGAGCTTGGCATAAACGAAAATATTGGTGTCAACAAATACATTAGCGTTCATGTAGTTCTTCTCTTGTCCAGTTTTGTAATTGCTCTACTCCTATTGGTGTTGATAAAAATTGTTCAAATTGGTTATTTTTAGGTTGTGTTTTTGTGTATTTTTGTAATAGAAATTCATAGAAGTCGAGTAATTCAGTTTGGGCTTGTAATGGCAATCTGTTTAGTTCTATATTCTGCATATTGTTACTCTGGATAGCTGAGAATAAGCTAACTATAGCACTGTTTTTGTTAGTTGTCTGAATCAAGATTATTGGTAGGATTGATTGAAGTATATCATCGGTGGGCTTAGGTGTTTTTTGTTGTTAGAGTCAAGAAAATGAAACCGCTCGTTACCAAATTCTATTTGGTAATACCTGTTCTGCAAGCTCTGTTTGCACTCTCGAAGCAGAACTTCTTGGACATACACTACCAAACTGAGTTTGGTAGCAAGCTACTGTTTGATTCATATTTTATTCTCCTGATTATTGAGATTGATCATTTCTTTTTAGGGTATGTCTCTAATTCATTGAATTATAGCACTAAACAACCACCCGCTAAAGACGGGTGGGTTAGAGGCTTGGCGGCTGAAAGCCGGGATACAGGGCGACCAAGCCCTGTTGTCATTAAAGAATTAGTC
>JADGDW010000032.1:0-8231 GCA_016744725.1 Candidatus Albibeggiatoa sp. nov. BB20
TGTTAAAGTCTTTTCTGGTAAAGATACAGATACAGAACAAAAATATCCAATGGAGATGTTTGAGGAGCAACAAAAAACCTTTGATAATCTTATTAGCCTTATTGAGGATAAAGTCGAAGGTATCCTTTGTAATGGCATATCACCCTCATTTTCCCAAAGTTTCAAACAACAAAACCCTATACAAAAAGAATCAGAAAAACAATTTCAAAAAGTATTGGTAGAAAACAACTTAAAAGAAAAATTAACTAAACAAACGCAATATATTAAACCAAATAATCCAAACGTTATTACTAACAACAATAAACCCAAAATATTTCTACAAGTTATAGGTCATGAAAAATGAGTTACCAAAGTAAACCAAATTTTCCCTATGTTGGTCTGCACACTTATAAAATAACAGATAAACCCATATTTTATGGTCGGGATGAACAAATAGAAGAAATTGTAAATATATTCCTTAAAAATGAAAAAAACTTTGTTGCCGTTTCAGGTCAATCAGGATGTGGAAAATCATCTCTTATTAGAGCAGGTTTTTTATCTTCATTACAAGACGGTATAATTCCGGGTAAAGTATCTTGGCGTATCGCAACCTTTACTCCACAATATGACCCTTTATATGAACTAGCAAAAGCCTTATACAGTCAAGTTTTAACTAGTGCAGAGCAAAATCAAATATTTAAAAAATATAAACAAAATAAAGAAGATATTTATGAAGTTATAAAATACCGATTTATTGATGAGTTATCTCACATCGGCACATTTCTAGATGATGCTGGTATTTCTGGAAAAAATGATTTATTTGTTGTAATCGATCAATTTGAGGAATTATTAAGAACATACCAACGAGCAATTCAGACTGATAATATTGAGTTGTTGGATGAGTGTGGTATTTTTGTGGATATTCTATTAGCAACAGCAGAACAGTCAAATATATATATTATTGTTACTATGCGTTCGGAATTTATTGGTGAGTGTATTAATTTTGAAGGATTAATAGAAGCTGTCAATGACGGACTATTTTTAGTTCCCAAGATGACACGTCCACAACTCAAAGAAGCAATCATAAAACCGCTAGAGCAGTTTAACGACGATATACAAGACTATTTAGTTCAACGTATTCTTGCCGATAGCATTAAGGAAACACATCCATTACCTGTAATTCAACACGCCTTATTACAGACTTGGCAGTATGTTAGAAGTACACATGCTGGGAATATTAAATTAACTTACAATGACTACAAAGCTGTAGGTGGTTTGGATGGTGCAATTAATCAACATGCAGAAGAAATCTATAGTCAACTATCAGACAAGCAAAAATTGCTTTGTAGTAAAATATTTAAGTGCATAACAGAGCGTACTACCAGTAAAAACTATGTTGTAGATGCTCGTCATCCAATGACTCTTGCCAATATTGCTAAAATTACTCAAGCAACAGAGCAAGAATTAGTTGAAGTAATTGAATACTTTAATAATTATACTTGTGGTTTTATAACACTTATAGCAAATAAACAAAATATTACCTCAGATACAATTATAGACATCAGTCATGAAAGCCTTATTTCTCATTGGGAACGTTTAAAAGAATGGGTAGATGAAGAAGCTAAAAATGTGGAAATGTATAAGCAACTAAGAGATGATGCTTTGAAAAAAGATACATTTTTATGGAAAGGAGGAAAGTTAAAACTTGCAAAAGAATGGTTAGAGACTAATAAACCTAATGAAGAATGGGCTAAGAAATATGATACAGAGGCAAAGGATTCTTTACCTACAATAGAGCGGTTTATACAAAAAGGATTATCAAAAGAAACAAAAGAAAAACATACTTGGGTTGTAACTATCAGTTCATTGACTATAATCTTTATTGCCTTAGTGGCTGCTCTTTTAGTAGCTAAAAATACTTTTCAACTATATAAGCAAGAGCAAATCTACCAAGCAAAAACGCAAATAAATTCACATCTAACCAACACTCAGCTCCTCACACAAAAAGATAACCATTCTTTAGCACAACAAGAGTTAGCAAATTTTGAAACAATTGATAGACAATATATTTCTCCTGCTAAACAACATACAGCAAACCTCCTAAACTGGTTTAACTCAGGCTTGATGTTTACTCCTCCGATAAAAACAATTCAGCAGTCTAATGCAATGTACAACTTGTATTCAGATAGCCAATGGCTTTTTGCTGGTGGTGCTGAAGGAAAATTGCTGATTTATGATGTTCAAGGTAAACAACAAACCTTTGCATTTGCAGATAAAATTGCAAGTGAAAATAAAATTATTACGGCTATTACAAATTATCAAGATAACATATTAATTGCGGCTTATGATGGTAAACAGAAACAAACAATAATTTACCAACTGATGATGCCTATTACAGATAAATCTGAGCTAACTCCAATATTAAGTACGGATAGCTCAATACTGGCGATTGCCTCGTATAAAAATACATTAGCCTATGCTGACAATTCAAATACAATTTTCTTGTGGGATTTAGAAGACAACCAGCCAATCAACACACTGCAAGGCCACCAAAGCCTTATTTACGATTTAAAATTTAATCCTCAAGGTACAATGCTAACCAGTAGTTCCCGAGATAAAACCATTCGTTTGTGGAATATCAACGATCCTCAAACATTTTATACACTTGTTGGACATGCTGGAGCTGTATATAAAATCGCATTTAATACACAAGGAACTCAGCTAGCCAGTAGCTCCCAAGACAAAACCATTCGTTTATGGGACTTGGAAAATTTGTCAACATACAACACGGCTCAACAAGTATTACAAGCACACAAAGCAGCAGTATCCGATATTGCATTCTCTCAAGATGATAAATCCTTAATCTCAACCAGTCATGACAATACCTTGCGCTTATGGGATGTTGTTAGCGGAAAAGTATTGCGCGTATATGAAGGCCATCAAGGGCGAGTGAATGCTGTGGCTTTAGCACAAGACAAAATATATAGTGTTAGTGGCGATAAAACCTTAAGGGAATGGGAGTCGTCAGGCTTATCACCTGTGATGCAATGGCATAATGTTGCAGAACAACCAAGAGCAGTAACTATCTCGCCAACAGGGAAATACACTGCAATAGGCTATAAAAATGGTACGGTTGCACTGTATGCGATGACTGATTTAACGCAACCACTATGGCAAAGCGAGCAACATACAAAGTCAATTGCACATTTAAGCTTCAATCAAACAGGTGATTTATTAGCTTCCGCTGGCTCTGATAAAACAACTAAATTGTGGCAAGTTTATGATGGAAAATTACTCAACACGATTACGCATAAAGACAAAGTCAAATCTGTTAGCTTTTCTTCAAATAATCAATACTTAATTTCTGCTAGTCGTGATGGCAATATCGGTATTTTGTCATTAGAAAATCAACAGCTCAATGTCTATTCCACAGATTCCACCCGATTAAATGCAGCATTATTTGCTCCTCAAAGTTTAGATTTTGTTACAGCAACCGAGCCAGAAGTAAAAATATGGCAATGGTCAGAAGATAACAAACCTCAAGTGAGTCAGACTATAACAAATATTCCCAACTCAATTGAATGGACAACGCTTAGTTCTGATGGGCAAAAGCTTGCAATAATGGGCGGCAATCCAACAGCCATTTATATTTATGAAACCAGTAATTATGATAATCCATCTGCCAAATTAATTGGACATATTGATACTGTTGCCAAAGCTGAATTTAGTCCTGATAATCAACAGCTCATTACCTTGGGTGCTGATAATACAATTCGCTTTTGGGATTTAACCAGCAACTCTGAACTATTTACAATTCAACTTCCTGTGCAAGATAAAAATTCAACATGGGACTTTGATTTTCAATGTATTGCTGATGGTCAATGTTGGATAGCTGTACCCCTGAAAAATAGAAATGCCGTGATTATTTATGATCTTGGAAATATTTACACGGCGTTTTAGTAGTTTCAGTTGCTTGATAAGATATTATTTTCATTCTGAGCAACTACTTATATTCAGATAACTGAGTTGCTTCTAAATATTAACTGGTCAAACTGACAAATAATTTAGGTAACTGTTCAGGCAAACGCTCAATGTGATCGATCACTAAATATTGATTACCAAAAATTTCCCCCACATAATCATCCGCGTGCGGGTCTAAATTAATGCAATGGGTATAAATGCCTTTTTGCTCAGCTTCTTGAACCGCTTTTTTGGCATCGGCGATCAACAATTTGTCATCTTTGACATCAATATCCGATGGCTCACCATCCGTTAATACCAACAATAATTTTTTATCCGCTTGCCGTTTTGACAAATAATGTGAAGCATGACGCAACGCCGCGCCCATCCGAGTGGAATAACCCGCCTCCATCGCTGCCAATCGTCCTTTGACATTATCGTCCCAGCCTTCGCTATAACCTTTGATATGCTGATAACGCACTTCATGCCGTGTATTGGAAGAAAAACCCGCAATCGCAAATTCATCGCCCAATTTATCCACCGCCCAACCCAATAGCGCAACCGCCTCTTGACTCAACTCTAAAATGGTTTGCTCGCAACCTTGGGGAATATTCGACACCGATTCGGATAAATCCAACAACAACATCACCGCGATATTACGCCCATCATGTTTGTGACTCATATTAATCCGTGGGTCAGGGGTTGTGCCTGCTTTAAAATCTATCAACGAACGAATCGCCACATCTAAATCCAACTCGCTGCCTTCTTCTTGATAACGAACCCGCACATAATCCTGTGGCTTGAGTAAATCCAAAATCTGTTTTAAACGTCGCGCGGTCGACTCATGTTTTGATAACAAAGCATCAATCAACATTGGGTCGCCTGATGGATGCAATGCCTCATATAAACTAACCCAATCAGGGCGATAAGTTTGAGTTTGATAATCCCATTCTGGATAATGACGTGGCGGTAATTTTTCTGTGTCCTCGTCTTCCAGCTGTTTTTTCTCTTGGTCAAACATTTCCTCGTCGTCACTTTCTTCAATAAATATCCACAAATGGCGATTATCATCGCGATAACTGACTTCGGTATCAGCAAAATACACATTGGCATTTAAATCTTGCTGGCGACGGGTGCGTGCAATAAAGCTGACTGCCAATTTTGCCATTTCAGCAGTCGAACTTTCATCCGCTTGCATAATGTCATTGAAACGCTGGGCAAATTCAATTAAATCAGGATTTTGATAAGGATGATCTTGAGCCAAAATCGCATATGAGAACATGGCTAAACGATGTAAAATACACGACTCTTTTTCAGGATCGCAACCTGCTTCAATCGGCATCGGATGTAACGCCAACCACGATAAACGCAACCCAGGATAATGCTGCATCGCTAAATATTCGACTCGACAATCTTCAAAAATTTCCACTGCCACCCGTTGAAAGGGGCTGTAATTATCCGCAACAATCGGCGTTGACCAACGTTTATGTGCCGCGATATGTCCCAGCAAAGCCCGATAGCGGTTAATCCCGTTGATATTATCAGCATCATCATACACATCAGGCAGCCGCACCCCCGATTCTGTAAAATAGGGCATCGGTTTACGTAGCTCGCTGAAGCCTTCGGAATAAGGCACAAAATGTTCTTTGCTATCCCATAATGCCCGCATGTATAAATCCAACTGCCGCTCATTGTCCGCAAACAAAGTTCCGTGGCGTTCACGTTGCAAAATGGCGCGACTGTCCGCAGATTGAAGGCTGAAATAATCTTTTTGGCGTTCAGGATGATGGGTGTAATTGCGGATGCCGTAATCCATCCAATTTTTTAAACCTTCCAAAGAAAGCTGATTCAATAAATAAGCACTTTGATTCAACATCTCAGGCAAACCCGTGCTGGGATAAGTCGCAGATTGATTGCCATGCACCGAAGTACTGGAGCGTTCCATCAAATCAAACACTAACTTGATGTAATAATAAAACGGTTCAGTCGCGCCCAAACGTCGTGCCGCCTCGGGCAAACTTTGCATAAAAGGTACAATCGCTTTACTGTTAGGACTGTGCGACATTTTCCATGCAGATTCCGCGACTAGCGATAAAGTCGACTCGCCCATTTTGTGTGCAATCGCGGGCATTTCTTCCAAATAGACTAAAACAGGTTCAAACCCCCGTCCCATTCCACAAACCAATGTTGCGCCGTCTAAATATTCATCAATGCCATTTTCCGTGAGAAAAGTCACTGCTTCAGACATACAATCATCAAATACATCATCGAGTTGCTTGAAATTACAAGCCAGTTTTTCTCTATAATTGACAGCTTGGGATTCGTCGTTGGGTGCAATGGCGAGATTTGACATGATGCTGACATCCTCAATATAACGATATTCTTATTTATAAAGAGGATAATCAATATAGAGAGTGATGACAAAACGTTTATTTTTGTGCTTTGTATAAGTAAATGTTATGAATCATGAATTTTGGCATAATGGAAGGTGTTAAAAGCCGTATTCAAGTTTGAATGCACCTTGTCGTAACTAAATATTAATCAAACTCATAACAAAGTTTAGAACCGTCATTAAGCAATCTCATTCTCCAACAATAAAAACAACTATTTAGAACAAATAACTAAAATCTAAAGTTAAGAGTGATCTTTCTTAAGCTAAGTTGTCAAAATAACTCTGTACATCTTATTTGGTTTTTGCTAGGTTTGCTATTAGTCATTTGATTCAATGTTTAAGGTGTTTATTATGCGTAGACCAGGTACACGAGATTTAGAAAGTTCAAACCTGCCGAGCTGGTTGCGTCGTTTGCTCGGTTTGGAAGAGGAAACCCAACCAACAACCCAAGCACCCGTTGTCCAGCAGCCAACCCAACCAACAACACCCGCACCCCAACCAACTCGCCCAACACCTCAACCTGTGGCAAATCGGTTTGATACAACCTACTCTTATGGTAATGCAACCATGAGCAGCCAATTACGGGAAGCTGAGCGTTATAAATCTGTTATTGAAGCTGCGGCTAAACGCTATGGATTTCAGCCCTCGGTCTTGTGTGGTATTGGTTCACGAGAATCACATTGGGGCTTAGCGTTACGTCCTGCAGGGCCTGCTGGCACAGGCGATTTTACTCGTCGCCGTGCGCGTGGTAGCCGCACAGGCACAAGACCCCCTGATGGAGGCGGTTATGGACGTGGTTTGATGCAAATTGATTATGACTGGCATGAATTTGCCCGAACAGGGAATTGGCGTATAGCTAGCGATAATATTTATTATGCGTGTACCGTATTAAATAATGCGCAACGCTTTTTTGGAGATCGAGTGAGTTTAAATGAACGAGACAGGCTCCGCGCCATGATTGCAGCCTATAACGGTGGTGCAACAGCAACGTTACGCGCGATTCAAGCAGGTAAAGATATTGATGGGAATACCACAGGTAAAGATTATTCGCGTGATGTACTCAATCGTAGTGGTTGGTTTCAATTACATGGTTGGCCATAAGTCGCAGCGCAAATAGTATATAATAGTTGCCAATCAAGATGATTATGGAGATAACGTGTGGAAGTACCAGAGCAAGCCAATAAGTGGTTGTCTAATTTATCAAAAGCAAATTTAAAAGAAAGATTAAACCGCACATTTGACCGTCAAGTGAAATTGGCCGTAACAGGTTTGAGCCGTAGCGGCAAGACGGTTTTTATTACTTCCCTTGTACACCAGCTTTTGCATGGCTTGGAAGGTTCTCATTTACCTTTTTTCCATATTGTGAGCAGTGGGCGTTTGCAAGGTACAAAGCAAATGCACCACCCTGAAATGCACATTCCTGCGTTTCGTTATGACCAATCGATTGAACAACTGTGTCAAGAAGACCCAATGTGGCCAGAGCCTACCAGTGGTTTAAGTCAAATTCGGGTAGCGGTTCGTTATCAAACGGACAATCCATTGGTGAAAAAAGTGAATCCAATTAATACGCTATTTGTGGATATTGTGGATTATCCCGGTGAGTGGCTATTAGATTTACCTCTGCTAGAATTAAGTTATGAAGATTGGTCAATGCAAATTGCCGAGATGTGTGAGCGTGAACCACGTTTAAGTTTGTCTAAAGATTGGCGTGAATTTATGGCGCAACAAGATGTCGCTGGGCAAGCGTCGGCTGAGACCTTACGCAAAGCTTCTGAATTGTATACTGATTTTCTACATCGTTGTAAAGACAGAACCTATAATCTCAGCTTGTTACAACCGGGACGATTTACCATGCCGGGGGATTTAAAAGGTGCGCCATTGCTAGAATTTTGCCCTGTTT
>JADGDW010000032.1:8241-20616 GCA_016744725.1 Candidatus Albibeggiatoa sp. nov. BB20
GTTTTGGAGTTGCCATCAGATGGCACGCAAGCGGCTGAAAGTCTATTTTTAATCATGAAAAAACGTTATGAATCGTATAAAGAACATGTGGTTAAAAAGTTTTATACTGAGCATTTTTCTAGTTTTGACCGCCAAATCGTATTAGTCGATATGTTACGGGCATTTAATATAGGTCATTCTAGCTTTACCGATATGCGTGAAGCCCTGAATATGGTGTTACGCAGTTTTGAATATGGCAAATCAGGTTTATTAAATAAGTTATTTGGCTTGAAAATTGATCGCTTATTGTTTGCGGCAACGAAAGCGGATCACGTGACCCCAAATCAATTACCCAATTTAGAGCGATTTTTACAACAAATGCTTACCCAATCTTATAATGATGTGGTATTTGAAGGTGTGACAACCGAAACCTTGGCATTATCTTCGGTTAAATGTACCCAAGCGGCACATACGCAGTTTCAAGGCCAAAAAATATCTTGTATTAAAGGCGTACCATTAGACAGTAATCAACCTATTGCTTTATTTCCAGGGGAAGTACCGACAGATATTCCATTACCTGAAGAATGGGTGGATGGACGCTTTAATTTCGTTGAATTCAAACCGCCACGTTTGACCAATGGCAACGGGAATCGAATGCCGCATATTCGTCTTGACCGTGCATTGGAATTTTTACTAGGAGACAAGTTCTAATGACAACTACAGCTTGGGCAACCCCACAAGTTTTTGATTTAAATATGGTAGAAAATGTTGATGAAGAGCAAACCGTTGAATTAAATTACACTCAGCCTGTCATCATTCCTGCTGATGCAACCTTAAAAACCAATGCTTTATTGATGGCACATGAACCAGATGTCAATGATTATGATGAATGGGACAGTGTTGATGTCAATTATACAGGTGGTGCAGCGGCTTTGACTCAAAATGCACCCCGTCAGTTAGATAATGTCAGCCTATGGGGCTGGTTGGGTGTTTCATTAGGTTCATTTTTAGTTTTGGCCTTAGTTGTTGATACTGCTTTATTTTTAGATGAACAATATAATAATAGCTTTGTTTTAGGCACGGTATTCTTGGTTTTAGTCACAGGTATTACGGCAACAGCATTAGGTTTAACTTACCGTTCTTATCATAAAATTTTACAACTCAAAACGGTGACAGAGTTACAAAAAGAGGGTTTACAATTATTTGATTCTCAAGGTCACGGTCGTGCCATGCCTTATGTGAATCGGGTTGCGAGTTTGTATTTAGAACGTCCTGATTTGAAAAGCAATTTGAATCAATTTTATGCCTCGGTGACTGATGCGCATCATGACCAAGAAGTGTATGAATTATTCACTCAAAAAGTAATGGCTGATCTTGATAAACAGGCTTATCAAATTGTGGTGCAACGCTCTAAAGAAACTGCATTATTAACCATGTTAAGTCAGATTGGTTTGTTAGATGTAATTTTCACATTATGGCGCAATACTGCATTGGTCAAAGATGTAGCGACTTTATATAGTGGTCGCCCCGGATTCTTTGGCTCATTTATGTTGTTCGGTACGGTGATACAAAATTTACTTTATGCTGATGTGAGTGAAGCGGCTGCGGATGGCATGGCCGAAATTTTAGGTGGCTCAGTATTATCTGTAATGTCAGGTCAAATGGCACAAGGTTTAGGTAGTGGTGTGATGACCGCAAGAGTCGGTTTACAAGCCATGAAAAACTGTCGCCCTATGCCATTCTCTGAGCAAGATAAACCACGTTTACGTCATGTCCGCAAAGAAATCGTTAAATCAATGACAGACGTTTTCAGCAAGAAAGATAAAACTGCCAATCGTTAGTTAATTTTAAATACCGTATTTGTCAAAATGTAATGTATTGCTAAATGCGGTATTTGTTCATCAACAAACGATCTCCGTTTTACAGTAAAACCTAATCCAGTAGGTCTAAAAAGGCATTAGAATTCAATTGTTTGAGCCTTGAATGAGAATAAAACCATTTTGACGGGAGCAACAGATTGTCGCTTTATAACAAAAAATGGGAATAAGATTTAAGGAATTCTACAACACTGCCAACCCTTTAGTTAAGAGTTGACAGTTTTGAAAAATGACTTGGAAAACTGCTATCAATACTCGCCTAAATAATAATTATTGTTCCATCATTTGGATAAATCTATCAAACAATGGTGCGACATCATGAGGGCCGGGGCTGGCTTCTGGATGACCTTGGAAACTAAATGCAGGTTTATCCGTGCGTTCAATACCTTGCAATGATTTATCAAATAATGAACGATGCGTGGCTTTTAAACAACTTGGTAAACTGTCTTCATCCAATGCAAACCCATGATTCTGACTGGTAATCATTACTTTTTTATTATCTAAATCTTGTACGGGATGATTTGCACCATGATGACCAAACTTCATTTTTGAACTTTTCGCACCACTGGCTAAACCTAATAATTGATGGCCTAAACAAATGCCAAAGGTCGGTACACCCGCGTCTAAAATTTGTTGAATCGCATCAACTGCATAGTCACAAGGTTCAGGATCACCAGGACCATTGGATAAAAAGATGCCATCAGGATTTTGTGCAAGCACTTCTTTTGCAGGCGTTTTTGCAGGGACTACAGTTACTTTGCAACCTCGTTCAGCTAACATACGCAAAATATTATGTTTCACGCCAAAGTCATAAGCCACTACATGATATTTATCTGCATTTTGGCTCATTGGCTGATTTAAATGCCACACACCTTGTTGCCAAATATAAGTTTCTTCAGTTGTAACTTCTTGGGCTAAGTCCATTCCTTTTAAACCACTAAAAGCTTGAGCTGCTTGGATCGCTGTTTGTGGATCAATATTGTCTCCTGAAACTAAGCAACCACTTTGTGCCCCTTTTTCACGTAAAATACGAGTCAAACGACGTGTATCAATACCCGCAATCCCAACCACATTATTTTCACGCAGATAATCTTCTAAAGGTTGTTCTGAACGCCAATTACTATCAAGCAAAGGTAAATCACGAATAATTAAGCCTGCCGCAAAGACTTGGTCTGATTCCATATCTTCTTTATTTACACCAACATTGCCAATATGGGGATAAGTCAGTGTAACCATTTGCTTGTGGTAAGAGGGATCAGTCAGAATTTCTTGATAACCCGTCATCGCCGTATTAAAAACGACTTCCCCCACACTTTGTCCAGCTACCCCAATTGAATACCCGTGAAACAAACTGCCATCTGCTAAAGCCAATAAAGCGGGATATTTCAAAGTCGTCTCCATCGTAATGTGATTGTTGCCATATTATTTTACGTGGTTCGAAATAGCACAACAAGAGATTTTATGCGGATAAAGCTTTGTATTGCACAAAATAGTTCTACAGTGTGACATGATGGACTTTATCCTGTTTCATTCTTCTTATAAAATATCCTATAGTTAAAGCCTTGCACTCCCCTTTATTTGTATCATTTTGCATAAAAACCAAATCATATTACTTGCGCTGATAGGCTTTTAAATAACGTTGCACTGTTTGTAGTTGCTGGCGTAATACCGTGGCTTGAGTGCTGAAAGGCAACGCTTTTAATAAATCTAATCCTTGGTAATTACCTTGTAACATTTTATAAATCAAGCGACATTGTAATTTTGGATAAGTTAAACCTTGATGTTGAGCATAATGAATAAACTCAATTTCACTGGGAGCGGCTAATTGAAAACCTGTCCAGTCTTGATTCGGCGGAGGTTGTCGAGAAACAGCCAATATAGGTAAATCAGTTGAGAGCGATTCTAGTTGCTCATCAGTTTCAATTTCGACATAAAAAATTGGTTGATGTTGTGCAATGCAATGTTGCTGTAAAGCTTGAGCCAAAGTGGTTTTTCCAATACCCCCAACCCCATATAACCATATTTTTTTATGAGTTCGCATAATTTTTTCTAATTTATAAAAAGCCTGATGTCTTCCAATCAGTAATTTTACGTCTTGAGTCGATATTTTTGATTGTATTGGCGAATTTAATAATAAAGGCTGTTCGTTTGATTGTGTGTAGAGGCTGGGAATCATCCATTGGCCTGTCTCATTTTCCTGCCATTGTTCATTAGGTTTTAAAAGATTATGCATCACTAAACGGGTAGTTTGCACTGCGTCGATGACAGTTTGTCCGTGCATGATTGCTTGGCAAAACTGTTGAATAAAGCGACTAGCAGCACGATCTAAAATAGGATATTGCATTCCAATCACTACAAAAATACCTGACTGGTGCAATTTTAAAGCTAAGTCGGCTGATTCACATACCGCCAAAATCACACATTTCACTGATGTTTTTTGAAATGCTGAGATGATTTTTTCATAGCTAATGGTTTGATATGAATCTGTCTTTGAATCGAAAATAAGATGCTGTTGATTATTCTGGCTGATACTGTGACCACTTAAAATAATAATATCCCAGCTTTGATTTAATAATGTTTTGAATTGGGAAAAATAACCAGATGGTGAGCTATGCAATAAGACCTGTTGTGCTTGAATCTGTGGCCATAATGCTTGATAAATAAAATATTTTTCTTCAGAAAAGTTAAGATGATTTTTATATAAATGTGCAGATTGGGTGGCAAAATGCAAAATTTTCAATGGTGATTGAATTGCTTGTTGTTGAGCAGTCATTAAGGCTATTTGACGAATAATAGGGATTTTTTGCGCAATAAAATAACCTGTTGGATGGTATAAACATTCCCATGGTAAATTTTGAGGTTGTTGAATAATAAATGATGGTATATGAGAAATATTGGTTGTTAAACCTGAGCAAATCCACAACTGTTGACCCATTTTTTTTAATAGGTCTGAGTTGACTGTTTTGTGTTGAAAGGCTGATTTGACTTGTTGGGCTAATTCATCAACGGGTTCAGGAATTGATAGGGGTGTAATAATAACAGGGGTCGCGCTCATGCTTGGAAAAAAGTACGATCCATATATTCAGGCACATCTACCATCATCAATTGTGTACCACGCATAATCAAACCTGCTTGGATACGCACATCTTCGCCTTGATGGTGGAATTCAAATCGATAGTCTCGTTGTAATACCACATGCCCGAGCTTATTACGCGCCAGATTGATGCCTGTTAAGCTGATAGAATCATCAAGCAATTGTAGATGATATTGGGCACAAATCCGTTTGCTATGGGTTCGGGCAATTTCTAACACCCGTAAGCTATCAAACCAAAACCAAGTGATTGCTCCAAGGAATAATAAGAATAAAATTGACGTTAGGCTCATATTACAGCTTTTTCTAAAATAGCGAGTATGTCCATATTTTAGTCGGTTTTGATTTTAAAAGTAAATTTCTAAATTGTTATCATGTTTTTTTTTGATCGGAAGGCTGTGAATAATGACTTATTATATGAGCTTAAAAACGCTGCATCTTAGTTGTATTAGTTTGACATTTTTGCTATTTAACATCCGCGCGATAGGACATTTATCGGGATTGACATGGGTACAACAGAAATGGTTGCGCATTGTGCCACATTTTGTGGATACCATATTATTAACCACAGGTATTTTATTAGCCATATTATTGCAGCAATACCCTTTTGTTCATCCTTGGTTAACTGCTAAATTTTTTGCGTTGATTGCTTATATTATTCTGGGTTCTTACGCCCTTAAGCAGGCAAAAACATGGAATATGCAATTACTAAGCTATTTAGCGGCACAATGCGCGTTTTTCTATTTGGTTTTCACCGCATTACTGCACAATCCAAATCCTAAATATTGGTATTTATTGTTAAATTTTTTTAATTAAGCATGGAATGAATCTGTGCTGTAGGCCGATTTATTTTCCAAACTTTAATCGCCTGATCGCTGTCACCTGTTAGCAGTGTTTGACCATCAGCGGATAAAGCCAAGCTATCCACTTCTCCATTGAATTGATCTAATGTTACAATATGGCCTCCCGACTTACCTCCCAATAACGCACCGTTTTATCATGGCTTGCAGAAATCAGCACTTCACCATCAGGTGTAAATACTCAATCAGCAATAATATCTTTATGAGCGTAAATTGTGCGCTTGATTTCAAAGGTTTCTACATCCCAAATCTGAATCAGATTATCAAGAGTACCTGAAGCCAGCAAGCGACCATTAGGACTAAAAGCCACATTTAGCACCCAATCTAGGTGTTGTAATACTCGGATTTGTACACCACTTTCAACATCCCATAAACGCACCGTTTTATCCAATCCGGCAGTTGCTAACATAAAGCCATTTGGTCTGATTGCAATGGACTGTACTGCATCTTGATGTCCTGCTTGATTTCTCCATCTAGTTGGCTTTACTCTCCATGCAGCTCAATTGAGTTTTATATCCCAAACGGCGACACTGCCATCCCAGTTAACACTTGCCAACAGATTGCCATCAGGACTAAATGCTATATCATAAATACCAATAAGGAGTGATGATAGAAGTACGTGGATTTTCTTTTCATGAGTATGATCTAAATCTTGGAATTCATTGGTTTCAAAATTCCACAGATAAATATAATTACGTATTGTACCAACAGCAAGTATTGGCTTAGTTGGATGATATTTAACCACTTTAACCTGATCAGAGTCTTCTTCAAACTCAGTAATAATTTCACCTGTTTCAATATCCCGAATCTGTACGTAATCATTAAAACTTGAACCTGATGCAAGCTGTTTTCCATCTGGGCTTACTGCAAGTGTAACGATATCACTTAACATATGGATTTCATGTCCATCCCAAGTGGCATGAGATATAGTGGGCACTGTATATTCATTGTCAGGAGAAATATTAAGCGCACTAGGATAAAGCAAAGAATACACATAAACCCCAATTACAAGACATAACAACAGCACACCTGTAAAAATTTGTCGTCACTGAGATTTATCATGCAAATCAATCAATGGTATAGAAGATGATGGAGCAGAAGTATTCTCAGCTTCTTCTGGCAATTCTTGTATTGATTCCACGGGTGTTTCAATATTTGGTTTTTTATACGCTTCAGGATTTGCCTCACGCAATTTCTTATCGTAAGTATTCCGTGCTTTTGGATTGGATAAAATAATATAGGCTTCTTTGACTTTCTTTATCCGCTGTTTGGCTAAAATCTTCTGGCGTAGCATCATTGTCAATGCCCAGAAACATAAAGTCGTTATCTTGTAGCACAGCTTTAATATGATTAATTTTGGTTTGTACAGCACTCTTAATTTGCTCTAATTATTTATATTATATCGTTATCTATCTCATTTTAAAAATAAGGTTGTTAATTTAAATAATATTGATTTTAGCCATTTTGAGCTTATTTTCATGATTAGAAATTAAATAATGTGATTATTAATAATTAGCAATTTGATGAGTCAGAAAGCATGATAACTTAGTCGATTCTTCGTATCTATTTCGTTAGATTAGAAACGATAAATTTTATAATAACTGATCACTTTATGGACTACATCATCAATATTTATCCGTCAATTATGTTGACCAATGCTGAAACTAGTCTAAAATTCAATATTAAGGGGTTTAATTTTTTAACCTTGTAAATCCAATTATTAAGTTAGTAGCAACATTTATTTGTAGATAAGAGGAACGTAAACAGGATTTTCATAAAATTATAAAGACCAAGGACATGGCATATTTCGCAGGGTTAGTTCGAGCATTAAAGTTATTTATTTATTTTCTTTTTTCTCAAAACAAACACCGAGGAGCTAGCAATGTACGAAAATGACGCGCTTAGTCTTTATAGTCATATACTTAAGTTAGAGCAGCAAGACTCGCCTGATAAATATGAGGCTGAGGATTATGCTGAAAAATTATGCGACTGTATACAGGATAACGATAATAGTGAATGTGGAGAATATATATATTCAATGCTTATCGTATTCATTGTATTGGTCATGCTAGGTGTTTTCTTATTTAATGGAGTAGTGTTTAATTGATTATTAAACTTACCTGAGTTCTTGTTTCGTTGTGATATTGATGAAACAAGAACCTTTTCTATTAATATAATTTAGCGAGAAGAGCCCATTAACTCTTCTGGGAATGGTTCAACCCACTTCCAATCAGGTGCAGCTTCTTTCGACTGATGAATCAAGGCTTGTAGCTCTTTATTATCATCAGATACTTTGTCCCATAAATGATTTAGAATTTGTGAGGCTAATTCTTCTTGAGTTTGTATGGTTAATAGAGTCGATGCTCCTTCATACAATGCGGTTCGCACCATATTAATATCCTCATCTTCCTCAAACCAATCATAATCCATCAACACTGTATGTAATGGCGAAATTTTTAATTTATTCAAAATCCAATCTAAATCCAGCAATAATGATTTCAACTCACCTTTACGGTTTGCATTGTACAAATGCATACTTAAATATTGGAAGAAATAACCATCATTAGGCCCACTAATCCAGCCATGTTGATCGCATAAACGTCGATAAGCCACTAACAAATGATTATGCAATTTATCCACTTCAGATTCTGCATAAGCAAATTCATATTGATAGGAATGTAAAGAAATCACTTTACCTAATGATGCTGATTCTCTAATTTGTAACATGTCACGAGACGCTAATTCAGTTAAAAAGCGTTCTACATCTTCATTTGACATTTGGTATAAATATCGCCACAACACTTTAATTGCTGCTAACGGAATTCGTGTGTAATCACCAAAAACTGAGAGCGATGAATAATATTCACCTTCTTCACCCAAATCATCAGCATTCATAAATAAAGCTTGCATCAAAATATGTGGATATTTTTCTGGAAACTCAAAATCCGTATTCTGTAAATCCCTCGCCACTTCTTTCCACTCATCAAGCTGACGACTTTTAACAATATTGGCAACATAACCCAATAAGCTTGGCGAATGCTGACATAATTTGGACAAAGAATCTAACTTAATTGGAATACTTTCACGTTTGATATGATTGCCAACCCGCTGCATAAAGTAGTTTATCGCATGTTCGGTTGAAAAAGCATCTAAGTTAAAATGAACCGTTGATGGTAAAAAGTATTTCAAAATATCAAAGAAATTATCTTCACTGGTGGTTATCAGCATTTGTCCATATTGACCTAACACATTAAAAGATAAAATATCCTGAGGATCAATTGAATCGTCAAATACAAGGAGACAAGTTTGAGTTGCAGTCAAACGCCTGATTCTCTCAGCGGCTGTTTCAGTATCAACAAACAATAATTTTTTCTCATCTAAACCATGTGAAATATTGGTCAGACGGGTTAAAAGATCAGGCTCTTTACCCATTGCAACCCAGAAAATACCATCAGGATATGCGGTTCTAATTGCGCTATCACGCGCCAAAGTTGCAGCCAGTACCGATTTCCCCATACCTACTGGGGCAGATAACAAAATAGGAGGGCGTTCTTCTTTGTATTCCGTGAGAATTTGCTTTTTTATTTGGCTGAATAATGAGTTATTGATGACCGCATTATTTGGCAACGTAGGCACATTATGTAACATCGCAGGCTGAGTATCTTTTTTCAATTGCGCAAGTTGGTAACGGATACGCTGTAATTCCTTATCAACATCTTCCATCATTTCCTGCAATAATAGCTGACGTTTCAGTTCAACCTTTAAATTTTTGTATTCATGTAGTTTAACAATAACTTTTTCAAATCTGTTGTGATAGAACTTAAGTTGCTCAATTTGTTGTTCAGAAACTTGTTTTTCTGCTCGGGCAGTACTTTTTCCTGCTGGTTGCCCGCCATCGTCTGCTAATGTTGCAAGGTCATCAATATCATCTAATAAATCTTGAAATTCATTCATTGGCAATACAATCGCGCTTTTATTGCCTAATTCATCCGTTAGATATTGTTTATGTAATAATTTCTGTTCGACCATTTTTGACGCTATCACAAACCCATCCTCCTCGTTTTGGTATTTTGAACCTGACATTATAAGCCTAAAATAGGTCTTCTGAGAATAATATAAGTCAAGCAAAATATACTACAATAAATTACAAATCAATTGGATAGTCTTATAGTAAAGGTAGGATATTGGCTTTAACTTTATTAACTTTGGGTAAAAAACGCCAAGCTAAATAACTCGTGGATGGTTATTTAGTACTTATGTTACGTAAAAAGTTAAAAAAACTTGGTTTACAATGGTTTGAGCAGTTTTAAAGATTCAGTGCATAGTCATTATATGTTTAGATTTAACTCATAAGATGCCCGCACCTATCCTCCCCATTCTCGAATACTTTATTCGGTGGGTTTCATTTTGTTCTACCAAGACCCTATATGCGTAAGGCGCGTTCACAATTCTTTATGTGACGAGATCGAGATAATTTTGTTACGAAAGTTAAAATCTATCGTGCCATCCAGACTTTGCATAAATCCTTAGAAAACTATATTTATAATTCAACCATTTTTAAAGAAAAGTGAATAAATACTGGCTCCTAAGGATTACAATCCATTTATTTTGCTGGTGGCTCAGGTGTAGGTTCTTTATCTTTCGATAACTCAGGATGATGATGTTCATCTTCTTCATCTTCTTCTTGATTTATCACCGTCCATAGTTGCCACGTCCAGACTACAACGATAATTACCGTAAATATTGAACCTACGTAAACTGTAGGCATCATATCTGCCTCCATTTCTGCAATCGCATACACCATGGAAGCAGTACCTGAGCTAACCATCAGAATACCTGCAATATGTAACATTTGATTTGCTTTAACTGTGAATAAAATCAGTGCTGAGCCAATCAAAAAGGTACTGAATAAACTAATGACTTGCCCTACAACTTGAGCCGCCGTTGAAACATACATCATTGAATATTTAGGTACATCTTCTGACAGTTCTTTTTTGTCTTTATCATCTGAATCAGCAGCAGATAAATTTTGGTCATCTGAATAAATTTGACTAAAACTAAATCCAACCCAACGGTTATCTTCACCAAATGTTTGCTTTTTAAATATATATTTCATTTTACGCACATTAATATCTAAATTACTGCGTAATACTTCTAAATTGGTGTCCCCAGGCATTACCTGATAATACGCACCACCAGGTAGGTACACATCCCATACCAAATGTCCGACCAAAGCACCTTCTAATACAGGTAAATGCTCTTCCAATGTTCCCCAAAATCCAAGTGGGTCTCCCTCACTAGAGTACTGTAATTTAATGGTAAATGGGTCTTCTGATTTAATTAAGCGTACCAATATCGAATTTTCACCTAATTGGGCAGTACGAGCACGTTCTCTCGCTTGACCATCCAATCGGTTGCCAACCATGACAGAAATAATTTGTGAGTTTTCAGGTAATTTTATTTCTAATAATTGACTTTGGGTATTCTCAATTTCAAAGCTGGCTTGGGTATATACACCACCCTGCTTTCCAAGCAATGTTTCATAATGAGCCTCGCTAATTTTTGTTGAGCGAGTTGTTTCATAACGACCCAATTTTAAAGGAAGCAAGTAATGAGAACCTAAAAATGTGTAGCGAAAAGCACGCAATACAGGCCTTTTTAAAGCATGGGTTTTTTGCAATAGTGCTTCTGGCAGTTTATTAATCTGCATGGGCCACACTTTGCCTGTATCTTCCAAGCCTAAGGTTTCAACATAAATACCAGGTTTATTTAAATATTCTTGATCTGTTTCAGCTTTATTTTCAATATCTAAATCATCTGGAATATCTGATTTTAAAGAAATAGCAAGAAAGCCATTTGATACACTCGCGCCTTCTGGTGAAACAATCGGCATCATGACATTATCTGCATCTTTCCATGAAAAATTCATTTCATACTTCAACATCAGAGTAACATGCTCAACAATAGGCTGTGCAAAAGTAATATTTAAAACCAATCCATAAACATCAGTATCAGATTCTTCAACACATTCAACCTCAGCACAACTGAGTTTAAGATTTTGTAATTCATCAGGCATCTTGGGAAGATGTAAGCGTAATTCTCGAATACCGCTATTGTTGGGGCTGGTTACCTTCAAATCAACAATTGAAATACCTTCAACAAGGGCTTCTCCCACTGAAATTAAACTACTGACTTGGGCATCAAAAATAACGGGTTCTTCCTCAGGGCGTTCTATTTCTACCGCAATAGCTGGAATTTCATCTTCTGGTTGTAGGTGATATTTATAAATATAACGAATTTTACTGGTGAGCCGAGAATGAAAGAACTCAGGTAATTCTTGTTGCCCCACTTTTGAAATATTATTTTCTCTATTTTTTTTATCTTCTGGCTGTAATTTATATAGGGGGTGGTGCAATAGAGATACATAGTGAGATTGGCGTGTTACCTCTAATAAACTGGGAACAGAAACATTTATATTTTGCATTTCAGCCGAGATAGCTTGCTCATAATCAATAACAAAAACAACTTCATCGTCGATCTCCCTATCAACATAAATCACTATTTTTTG
>JADGDW010000032.1:20626-31859 GCA_016744725.1 Candidatus Albibeggiatoa sp. nov. BB20
ACCCAATCTAATACCACGTCATGTTCTGCAGCAGTAATGGAACGAACTAAAACATTTGAGGGAACTCTAATCCAAAAAGTGCTGCTTGAACCTTGTAATACATTGAATTTTAAAAAGCTTAAGCCACTTAAAACGGTTTCTTGAGGGTAAATCGCATGATAACCTTTTCCATTGGAAATCGCGTTATCAGGTCTTGCATCTTGCTCTTCTTCATGCCAACAGAATGCAACTCTGCCTGTCATCGGAATATGAGTACTAATACGAGTTGAATAATGATTCTGTAAATCAACCGTAATATTAGAATTGGGCACAACATAAAGAGTTTGTTGTTTTTCAATATCGATATAAAAACGCGAAATAGGGGTTTTAGGAATTTGCATTGTTGTATGATGTCCCACATTACTAGGACAACCGCTATATCCGCCTTCAATGATTGGGGTTTGAAATAGTAATTTTAGGTTATACAAACCCTTATTACTGATTTGTACCGCAAATTTATCTTTATCAACAATAACGGTTGCTTCTTCATCTCCGATAAAAACTTGATGCAATGCAATCGTATTTTTAAGTAATGGCAATAACATTTCGGAATCGGTAAACAGTTCAACTAAAATATCGGCTTCCCAAACGATAGAATTACCATCGGATTTTCCTTTATATATGGCGCGGCTAATTGAGTAATTAGATTCATCTGTAGGCAGTTTCCAAGACAGACTGGGCTTTTTATCTGGTGAAATATAAGCTTTAATTTGTGTGCTATCGTAGGATTCTGATATGGTAATACCAACTGCATGGGAAATGCTTGCATCAAGTTGTAATCCGGGAATACTGGCCTCTAATAAGGTTGATGTTGAATTAGGCAGCGGAATATTTAAAATGACCTTCCCATTTTCAATTTCAGTATCAACCACATAACTCAATTCAATAACATGCTCACCTTTGACGTTGGTTTGCCAGATAAATTTTCCATTCATATTCGCAAGTTGGGCAGGCTGTTGATTAATACTGACTAAAGTCAAAGCAGTATCTGAATCTAACAACGGGATACTCGTCCACGCATCCGTATAGGTAGAGACAGGAATCCGTGCTTCAACGTGTCCTGTCATCCTATCATTCTCTTCTAATACATTAATAATCAAACGAGCCTTACCAAATGCGTAAGTAATCACTTCTTCTTGAGAAGTTTCTACCGCTTTTTTAGCTTCTTCGAGCATGGTGTTATACACATCGCGAGGCAAACGCACTTCTCCTCCGCTACTGGGCGCATCTATATCCGTAGATTGCTCTGCATAAGCAGTCAACATATATAGCATGAGCAAAACGATACCTAAGATATAGCGCATATAGTTTTCCTTTCCTACATTTTCAAACAAAAGCTTACACATTGGGGAGTCACACGGTTTATTTGTTTTAGTGGATGATATAACACACAATACTACAATATTTTACCGTAATATCAGTACGAGAAAAATTGTATGACAAGTTTATCTGTAATTATTATTACTCGCAATGCAGCCGAACATATTGAAAATTGTTTAAAATCAATTAAATGGGTAGATGAAATTATTATTGTTGATTCGGGTAGTGAAGACGAAACTTTAACTATTTGTCGCCAACATACATCGCATGTTTATTCTTATACCAATTGGCAAGGTTTTGGTATACAGAAAAATCGTGCTTTATCTCATGCAACAGGTGACTGGATACTCTCCATCGATGCCGATGAACATGTGCCACCTGAGTTGCGGGCTGAAATAGAGCAAGCTATTGTACAACAAAATAATACAGCGTGGATGCTACCAAGATTATCACGTTATTGTGGGCGTTGGATACGTTACTCGTGGGGCAAAGATTATGTATTGCGCCTATTCAAAAGGGATTGTGGGCAATTTACAGATGATTTAGTACATGAGAGAGTCACTATTCATAAAGGTTTAACTGGTAAATTGAGTACGCCACTGTTACACTTTTCCTTCAGTTCTGTTGAAGAAGTATTACAAAAAGTCAACGCCTATTCTACGGCAAGTGCTCAAATGCAATTCCAACGTAATAAAAAATCCAGCTTAACTCGTGCTGTTCTGCATGGCTTATGGGCTTTCGTGCGTAGTTATGTGTTTAAACGTGGTTTTTTAGACGGACGGGAAGGGTTTATTTTGGCTGTATCTAATGCAGAAGGCACTTATTATCGTTATATTAAATTGATGTATCTACAGGAGCGGTATGAAAGTCAGCATCATTCTAAGCACTTATAATCGGCCTGATGCGCTAATACTCATTTTACAAGCTTTGTCAGTGCAGACTTATCAAGATTTTGATGTCATTATTGCTGATGATGGTTCAGGTATCGATACAAAAGAGTTAATTTACGATTTGAGTCGTCATTTACCTTATGAGTTGCATCATTTATGGCAGGAAGATAAAGGCTTTAGATTAGCAATGGCACGGAATAAAGCCGTGGCTAAATCCAGTGGAGAGTATCTGGTCTTTTTAGATGGTGATTGTGTGCCACGTCCCAGTTTTATTGAGCGGCACTGTCAACTTGCTGAAGCCAATTGCTTTGTAACAGGTAATCGTATTTTGCTCAATGAGCATTTCACAACACGGGTATTATTCCATCAAATTCAAATTGGCAAATGGTCAAATTTCGCATGGATTTTGCCTTTTTTACATGGCGACATTAATCGTTTTTTACCCTTGTTCAGTTTGCCTGATGGACAATTTCGTAAATTGAATAAACCTAAATGGCAAGGTGCAAAGACCTGTAATTTAGGCGCATGGAAGAACGATGTTTTAAATATCAATGGTTTTAATGAACAGTTTCAGGGCTGGGGGCATGAAGATGCCGAGTTTGTTGTCAGGTTAATGCACAATGATATTAAACGTAAAGAAGGGCGTTTTTCTGTACCCGTATTTCATTTATGGCATCCTGAAGCGGATCGCAACCAAGAAAAGTGTAATCGAAAACTGTTAGAACAAAGCTTACAGTCTCCACGAATTTCGGTTGATGTTGGTGTCAGTCAATATTTGTAAATTCAGCATTTGTTTATTCAATACTTCGGATATTTTTCAAACTACCAATTTAAATCAATAACTTATAGATGAGCTACAATATTTATAACTAACTAAAATTCCCAGCATTTTCCAAAAGCCAACCGAAATATTATAAGTTAATAATTCCTAGAAATAAGCTAACACAAAAAAACCTTGCAATTTTTATGTTTCATACTAAGATTAATGCAATCTTAAATTTAATCTTTGGAGTTAACATGTTTAAATTAACCTTGGCATCGCCACTATTCCAGTGGTGGTTAGGGCTTTTCGTGCTCGTTTCCGCCGCACCAGCCATCAGTTGCGAGCTTGCCACCGATATACCAAAAGCTGAGTGTGAAGAAGTGAAAACCTTAGCACGCGCAACAGAGTACTCAGGCACAATTGAAGCTTTTGACACAGCCACTCGAATCTGTTTGCTACCGGGTATTATTTGTAGCGATGGTCACGTCTCTGGTTTTAAATATGAACTGTCTATTGGTTCTAATACTAGCATTCGTCCAGCAACTGATGCGTTACCTGTCGGATTTAATGCTTTAACTTCTTTAACCTATCTTGAGTTACGTGGCGCAAATGTCGCAAGTGCATTCCCCGATATGTCGCTTTTAACTGCGTTGGAAACCCTGAAAATTACAGGCAGTACATTCAATTCAGGTATCCATGCCAGCCTCTCTCAATTACCTAATTTAAAAACGGTTGAGATTTCACAATCAACGCTTCCAGCGGCTACTTTTCCTGCTTTTTATAGCTCACAGTTACAAGACTTAACTTTAAGTGGGACAAATTTATCGGGTGACTTATCTAATCTCAACTTGCCTTTATCATTACGCACTTTAATTGTAGATAATAACGCCTTAACAGGTACAGTCATCAACTTAAATACGTGGCAAAATTTAACAAGTCTATCTTTAGCTAATAACCAAATTGCTGGGAATGTTGAGGGTTTAGGATTGCCTGTATTGAGAGTACTTGATTTAAGTCATAATCAATTGTTGCAGTTTAATCTAAATAGCTTACCCGTTTTAAAAACGTTAAATTTGGCAAATAATAATCTCACGGTTTTTGACGGTGCATCATTGTCTGAACAATCACCCAATCTCGCCAGCTTAAGCTTGAATGACAATCAATTATCTGGGTTTATTACTGGAATGTATTTAGATAATTTAGATAAATTGTTGTTACAAAATAATCAAATAACTGGGTTTGCTGATACCAATAATTTTAAAGCCCTGACAGAACTCAATCTCAGTGGTAATCAAGTTACTGATAGCGTTAATTTGCTCGCATTGAATACGGCTGCACCACGTTTATTAAGTTTGGATCTGAGTCAAAATAATATGACGACTTTACATCCCAATCTTAGTTTTCCACGTTTGATTAGCTTAAGCCTTGAAAATAATAGCTTAACTCAATTGCCATTCTTACCTCAAGTGACTCCTCAACTATGTACATTAGATGCGTCGCATAACCAGTTTGCTACTGATATTAATGTATTTGCGGGTCAATTTGGACATGGCGTTCTAAAGAAAACCTTACAAACGATTGATTTATCAAATAATCAGTTATCAGGCACAATGAATGACTTGCCATTTAATATTGCACGAGGTCATTCACTTAATTTGAGTTTTAACCAATTATCAGGTTCAGTACCTCCAATTATATCAACCAGTTCAGAAGTTGAAGCAAACCTTTGCACCAAGCTCACAGGCTCTATTAGCTTAGATTTTAGCAATAATCAATTTTCTAATGTTCGAGCTGATTTTTTGCAAAATATAGATGCGGTTAATCCTTATGCCGTGGATAATATTTTTGGTGAAAATTTGGTTGTAAACTTAGAAAATAATCAATTATGTGGTGAAATTGGTAATCTCGTGATACCAACTAACTTAAGCAATGCAACAGAAGTACGCGTGGCAAATAATTATTTATACACACAACGTTTAGATGTCATTGATTATTTTGATACTAATATTCCAGACTGGTCACAGCAAAAAGTGGATGGTCAGTGTGAAGGGGGACAACGTTTTAGTACAAACACGTTCAGTGTTAATGATGAGACAAACCAATTTTCTCTACAAGTCTATTTATCACCGCCTGAATCTGCTAAACAACAAACTACAAATGTTTACTTTGTTGCTCAAGTGCTACCTACAACGTGTTCGATGAAAGATCAAGCGACAGGGCAAGCTTACGAATTACCACAAAATTGCACTAGTTCAGATGCGAATTTAAGCCCTTATTGGATTATTTTCAATGGTAGTGGCTGGAATCCTTGGCAAGGTGAAGCGTTAGAAGCAATTGCCTCAACACGCCAGCAAGTCCTTTTGACAACAGATATTTTTACTATCTTTAATAACGCATCATTAGCATTATTATTACAAAGTATGAATGTTTATAAAGGGGCTTTAAATAATTCAGATGGTACAGCTTCAGCATTGATTCAAAATATAAATTTTGATGGCTCTGTACCAACAACATCAGCCAGTATGCTAACGCAACTCAGTCGTCCTGAAGCAGCAAATGTGACTTATTTGGATTATGTTTCACCAGATTCTGTGGTTATTTCACCGATACAAATCTTTGCAGGTTATGGAGATAGTTTTGTGGATATGGTCGAAAAAGCTCAGTTCCAACATATCTATTCAATCACTAAAACTGAGATTGAGCAATTTAGTGAGCTACATAGTTCTTATTATCAACAATAATTTTTTGTAGTATTTTTTCCATCATTGCTTAGGATTGCTAGCTCTTACTTAAGACTGGCAGTCCTTTCTTAATTAAATCCCACCTATTTTCTCTATAAAATCTCAAAATACTGCTTTATCGATTAAGCAAATAAAGTAATGAATTGTGATGAATACATCATGATTTTAGCATTTTTCTCAAACTTCCTTATAAAAAATACAAACAAGATAAAGCATGTTATAAGTGGATATGATATGATTTTAATGACAGGATTTATCTAAGTTTTATAGGCTTGTCCTTTTAATAGCCTCATTCGTATGGAGAATAAATAAAAACATGAGTCGTTCATTTGATGTTGCCGTTGTAGGCGCGACTGGTGCAGTTGGTGAAACAATGCTTTCTATTTTGGAACAACGTGATTTCCCAATTAATAATCTTTACCCTTTGGCAAGTAGCCGCTCAGCAGGTAAACGCATCACATTTAAGGGCAAACACTATACGATTGAAGACCTAGAAACATTTGACTTTTCTAAAGCGCAAATCGGTTTGTTTTCTGCAGGTGGTTCTATTTCCGAAATTCATGCACCTCGTGCTGCTGAAGCGGGTTGTGTCGTGATTGACAATACGTCACACTTTCGGCGTGATGAAGACATTCCTTTGATTGTACCCGAAGTGAATCCACACCGTATTGCTGACTATAAAGTGCGTAATATTATTGCAAACCCAAATTGTTCAACAATTCAAATGCTTGTAGCTTTAAAACCCATTTATGATGCGGTAGGAATTGAGCGGATTAACGTTGCAACCTATCAAGCTGTCTCTGGTACAGGCAAAGAAGCTATTGAAGAGTTGGCGATTCAAACAGCTAATTTACTCAATGTTAAGCCGATTGAAGCCAAGGTTTATCCTAAACAAATCGCCTTTAATGCCATACCCCATATTGATGTTTTTATGGATAATGGCTATACAAAAGAAGAAATGAAAATGGTTTGGGAAACCAAGAAAATTATGGAAGATGACAATATTCTCATCAATCCAACAGCGGTACGTATTCCTGTTTTTTATGGTCATTCTGAAGCTGTACATATTGAGACTCGCGATAAAATCAGTGCTGAACAAGCTCGCGATTTGTTGAGCCAAGCGGCTGGTATTGAAGTTATTGATAAGCATGAAGATGGTGGTTATGCAACTGCTGTAACTGATTCTGCAACTCAAGACCCTGTCTATGTGAGTCGGATTCGTGAAGACATTTCTCATCCTCGTGGTTTAAATTTATGGGTAGTCTCTGACAATATCCGTAAAGGCGCGGCATTGAATAGTGTACAAATCGCCGAAATTTTAATAAAAGACTACTTATAACAAATAGTTATCATAAGGTTGTTAAAGTATTTTCTTAAAAGTGCAGCAAAAGCTTGTGTATTATCGTATAATTTTCTAATCTAAGGCACAATGGGCAACGGTTTAAGGCCTTTTGTCCATGTGCCCCAAATGCTTCTATTCATTGTGATTGATTAAGATATATGCAGATAAAACGAATAATAACTGATGAGCGGAGATAATCGTACATATAGCGAAAAGCTGATCTTTATTCGTACGTGTTGAACCCCCATTAAGTTATAACTATTTGTGGATAATCTGCGCACTTTGCCTGAGTAATGTTCAAATGGATATGGAGCTAAATTGCTTTCGTGGTTGAAAATCTATGTTGCACGCGAAAACTATATTCAAATATTTTAGTTTTCAAAGACTTGTAGCACACCGCTTTTATGAATATGAGAGTATATTTAAAAGTGGTTTTCATTTTTTGGGGACATCTTGCCACCATAAAACACGTCAACCGATAGCAGCTACACGATTCTTGCATGATTAAGCTTTGTTGATATAGTGGATGTTCGCTAATATCTCAACAAGCTGTATGGTTTACCTCCCATTACGGGAAAACGGTATAGGTTAACTAAAGGAGACCGTAATGATACGCAAATTGATAGTGGCTTGGGTAGCCTTGATAACTGCGTTATGTGGATTAGAGGTTGCTGCACTGGGACTGAGTAATATTAATGTTGTTTCAAAATTAAACCAGCCTTTGAATGCACAAGTAAAAATTCTCTCAATTCCTAGAGGCGACATCAATAACTTACGAGTATCACTAGCACCTGCAGAGGCTTTCCGTCGAGCGGGCTTAGAGTTTCCTGTTGTCCTGAATACCTTAAAGTTTAATACACAATCATCGAATGAGCGTGGCTCTCAAGCCATTTTACATATCAGTACACGCCAACCATTAAAAGAGCCTTTTTTAAATTTCTTAATCGAAATCAATTGGCCTAGTGGACGTATTCGGCGTGAATATACCGCACTACTTGACCCGCCATTACATGAAGCAAAAGTGGCAGAGGCCATGACACCTGTAATAACTCAAGGGGTCAATTCATTAAGCCAACGTCAACCAGCCCGAATCAATACCAAAAAGCTTCAACCGTTAAACGCGCGAGCTAGCAGTACACCGACTTCCTATACTGTTTCTAGTGGCGATACACTTTCCAAAATTGCGCGTAAAACTCATACAGATAAAAGCCTTTCATTCAATCAACACATGAAGAATTTGCACCGTAATAATCCTCATGCTTTTATTCGTAATAATATGAATTTGATTAAATCAGGTGTTGTTTTACGGGTTCCTGCACCAGCAAATAATCAGAATAATTTGGCCGTAGCACAATACACGCCTCCAACCCAAGCTAATCGCGTGACTGCAACCAGTCAAGAAAGTGCCGCATTCAATCAAAACCGTTTAACAACGCCTGCTGCTCCTGCCCAGCCGCGTTTACGTTTAGCATCCGTTTCAGAAGCTAAAGACAATCCTAATCGGGCAGGTAATGCGAACCGTGCTCAAACCAGTGCTGCACCTAGTGAATTACGTGCTCTACGGAGACAGTTGCAAACGTTAGAAGAAGAAAATTTTAGCATTCGTGAAGAAAATAAAGACTTAAAATCACGCATGAATGAAACCAGTGATTTAGTCAAAACCATGAAAAAACAATTGGATGGTTTAAATCGACTAATTGAATTACAAAATGGTGAATTAGCTAAGTTACAAAGACAATTAAAAGATAGCGGTGTGATGTCGGCTAGTGCTGAGTCAATTAAGCCTATCGCAGAGCTAGAGCAACAAGCTAAGCAAGAAGCTGATACCACTGAATCAACAGACAGTCCTACTCAAGCTTCATCTGATAATGCAACCGTAGTTATGACAGATGAAACAGATAATGCAACAACGGCCGAAAATTCAGATTCAACAGATAGTGCTATGAACACGGCAGAAGACATAATTGATGAGAATGATACTGAGAATAGCGAGGCTGTTGCTGAAAATGAACAAATGACCTCAGATGATCCAGAAATTATTGGTGCTGAAACAACTGAGAATAATCAATCTGATTCAACGATTGCTGAAACGGGATTAGATGCAACGGATGAAAATGGAGAAGGCAATGTCACAGAAGATGAAGCTAGAAAACTGATTGCTGAATCTGAGGCACTAGAAGGCATTGATGAAAATGCACAAGATCAACCAAAAGGTGAAAATATACTTGCCGAAGCACCTGATGATGATTTTGACACTGAGCCGCTTGAGCCTATTGATACAGGCCTTTTATCCTCTGTAAATTATATGACAGGTGGTGCAGTTGATACCGCTAACGAAATGGTTGAACAAGTTCCCGGTGGTTGGTTAAGTGTTGGCGGTGCATTAGGTGGTTTATTATTGCTCTTGTTGTTACTCATGATGTTGTTGGGTAAACGCCGTAAAGCAAAACAAGTACAGGAAGAAGAGGAAATTCAGGCAGAGCTTGAGCGTTTAGAAGCAGAAGAAAATACTGAACTTGATGATAGTGAGTTTGATATTGATGTTGACTCGAAAGACGGCCATTCCACCGAAGATGATTTAGATGACTTGATGAATCAAATCAAGCAAGAAAATCAAGATAGTGAAGATTTAGATACGGAAGTACTGGAAGAAGTTGATGTGTATTTGGCCTATGAGAATTATGACCAAGCCATCGAATTGTTAAATATTGAAATTGAAAAACATCCAGAGCAACCAAAATATCGGGTGAAAATGCTAGAAGTATTAGCATTGGCAAACCATCCTCAAGAATTTGAAACTCATGCGAAAGTGCTACGAACGCAAGTGAATGCAGAAGGGCCTGATTGGGATAAAGCCGTTAGTTTATGGAACGACATGAATACAGGTCGTGAATTGCTTGCTGATGATAAATATGACGCTAACAATACGGCAGCGATTGCAGCAGGTGCAGCCTTAGGTATTGGGGCTGGCACTGCTGCTGCAACAATGTTAAGTGATGATGAGACCAGCGATGACGATGATATTGCCAATTTATTAGCACAAGTTGACTCGGAGATTAAAGACGATAGCGGCCTTGATATGGATGGCTTATCAGGTGGTGATTCATTAGATTCTAAGAGCCTACTAGACAATGATGAGGATGAGTTATTAGCTTCCAGTTTACATGCTGATGATTCTAGCAGCCTTGATATGGACGATGCTTTGTCTGAATTAGATATGGATTCTGACGATGATGCAGGCCTAGATTTGGATTTAGGCGACGATGATGGGCTTGATGGTTTAGATTTAGGTGATGAGCTTGATGCTGGTGATGATTTAGATATAGGTTCTGACGATGATGCAGGCCTAGATTTGGATTTAGGCGACGATGATGGGCTTGATGGTTTAGATTTAGGCGATGAACTTGATGCTGGCGATGATTTAGATATGGGTTCTGACGATGATGCAGGCCTAGATTTGGATTTAGGCGACGATGATGGGCTTGATGGTTTAGATTTAGGCGATGAGCTTGATGCTGGTGATGATTTAGATTTAGGCGACGAACTTGATGCTGGTGATGATTTAGATTTAGGCGACGATGATGGGCTTGATGGTTTAGATTTAGGCGATGAGCTTGATGCTGGTGATGATTTAGATTTAGGCGATGAACTTGATGCTGGTGACGATTTAGATTTAGGCGACGATGATGGGCTTGATGGTTTAGATTTAGGCGATGAACTTGATGCTGGTGACGATTTAGATTTAGGCAATGAGCTTGATGCTGGTGAGGATTTAGATTTAGGCGAAGATGGTGGGCTTGATGATTTAGATTTAGGCGACGAACTTGATGCTGGTGACGATTTAGGCGAAGATGATGGGCTTGAAGGTTTAGATTTAGGCAACGAACTTGATGCTGGTGACGATTTAGGCGAGGATGGTGGGCTTGATGGTTTAAGCTTAGATAATGAACTTGATGCCGATGCCAGTCAAAATGAACTAGAGTCAGACCTTAAAGATTTAAGTGCAGATGATGAACTTGATGCTGGTGATGATTTAGGTGGCTTAGGCGATGAGCTTGATGTTGGCGATGATTTAGATGATTTAAGCGGCTTAGATGATGAGCTTGATGCTGATGATGATTTAAGCGGCTTAGATGAT
>JADGDW010000212.1 GCA_016744725.1 Candidatus Albibeggiatoa sp. nov. BB20
ATTTAAAAAAGCTTGAAAATGTAGGGTGGAATAGGTGTGCCTCAAACCTTAAAATATTTGAATAATATCACACACCGTATTCCACCTTTTGCGATAGTCCCCCGCCACCTCATTGGTGGAAAACGCTTTCGCTATTCCACCCTACACTATAAATATTATGTATTATTGTGCTACAAGATTAGCCATTTTATAATGTTCCTTTTAAAACTTGTGGCAAACCTGCAACTACCCAAAATACATTATCAGCCAATTGTGCTAAAGATTGATGCAAACGCCCATTTTCATCTACAAACTGGCGTGATAATTCACCCATTGGCACGACACCATGACCTACTTCATTGCCTACAAAAATGTGTTGTCCCGGTAGAGTGTGTATTTGTTCTAGCAATAATTGCCTTTCTTGTTCCCAGCAATTACCTTCAGCCAATAAGCAATTAGTTATCCACAGTGTTAAGCATTCAATAATAAGGCATTTTTGTGGGTCGGCATGGATTTGCAGCGTTTCAGCTAAATGTATTGGCGTTTCAACAGTATGCCAATGGCTTGGACGTTGTTGTTGATGGTGCGTGATACGATCAGTCATTTCATGGTCACTGGCCGTAGCAGTGGCGATATAAATCACTTCTAAGCCATTTTGTTCACTTTGCTTGGCACGCTGTTCTGCAAAACGACTTTTTCCCGAACGTGCACCGCCTAAAATTAATTCTAAACTCATAACCGTCTCTTTACTAATTGAAATATCATTATTTTATTTTCCTGACTGTACCTAACAAACTTATTTGATAGCCATTTTCTTTGAGTCGAGTTGTTGCCTGTGCACTGAGTGACGTTAAAAGGTGCAAGATAACCAACAAACATACAGCGATTAATAAAGTTAATAGAATAAACCTCACATCATAAAAATGGGATATTTTTGCTAAAACAGTAAAGAAAGGAATAACAGCAACAGGGGCAATAAAAGAAATAATCGTCAGAATAATATACAACCGTTTTAGAGTAAGAGAGTTGATCATATTTACAACTAATCTTAACCATCCACTCAGTCCAATAGTTAAGGAAAGTAAAATCAAAACACCAGCAAATACTATATTATAGAAGGCAATGCCTGTGGCAAGAAATAAAATCAGGGTCGCAATATTAATGAGTTTCTTTGCAATGGCAATACTTTCTATATTTTCACTAGATTCGGTATTAGAAACTAATTTAGATTTAGGTGGTTGATAGATATTATCTTCATTCATCCTTATTCCTTTGTCATGATGTCGCACAGTTTGCACAAGGTGTTTCACCACCATATAAATTGACTGCTCCGTATGAAAATCGCGCTAAATTAAAAATATAATAGGCAAATCACGCCAAACTTAATAAATCTACAGTGAAAATGTAAGATTTTAGCGTTAAACTGAATTCCGATAAATTTTAATTTCGCACTTTCAGGTAAATCTTATGATTAAACTCACCATCAATGGCACTGAGCATCAACTTGATGTTGCACCAGATACACTCCTTTTATGGGCCATTCGTGACCACGCCAAACTCACAGGGACTAAATTTGGTTGTGGTTCTGCATTATGTGGCGCGTGTACGGTTCATCTTGATGGGCAACCGATTCGCTCCTGTTCCACACCTGTTTCTGCTGTAGAAGGCAAGCACATCACCACTATCGAAGCCATTGGTGAAACAACTGAAGGCAAGGCGATTCAAGACGTGTGGCAAGATGTTGTGCAATGTGGTTACTGCCAATCGGGGCAAATTATGAGTGCCAGCGCGTTATTAAAAGACAATCCTAATCCAACAAATACCGACATTGATAATGCAATGACAGGCAATATATGTCGTTGTAATACTTATCATCGTATCCGTGAGGGTATTCATGCTGCTGCAAAGAAATTGGGCTAAGGAATAATAATCATGAATGAAATACGCGCCATCAATCGCCGTGATTTTCTTAAATTAGGTTTAGCTACCAGTGCAGCAGGTTTAGTACTTGGATTTAATATTCCTGTACAAGCTGATAATGCCGCGACCGAAACGGCTGAAACGATAAGCTTTAGCCCCAATGCTTTTTTACGTATCGATCTTGATAATACAGTCACGGTGATTTCTAAACATTTGGAAATGGGTCAAGGTACTTACACAGGTTTAGCGACCTTGGTTGCAGAAGAGCTGGATGCCGCTTGGGAACAAGTCAAAGTCATCGGCGCACCTGCGGATAGCCAACGTTATAACAATTTATTCTGGGGTAAAGCTCAAGGCACGGGTGGCAGTAATGCGATTGCTAATTCGTGGTTACAAATGCGCCAAGCGGGTGCAACAGCGCGGAGTATGCTAGTTTCTGCGGCGGCCGAACAATGGCAAGTAGATGCTGCTGAAATCACGGTGCAAGACGGTAAACTCAGTCATGCTGACAAATCCGCCACGTTTGGTGAATTAGTCGCCGCTGCCAATAAGCAAGCCGTGCCTGAAGAACCCAAATTAAAAGACCCTGCTCAATTCCGGCTTATCGGTAAGAAACTCTCACGCAAAGATACCAGTGGCAAAATCAATGGCACAGCCATTTTTACCCAAGACATGCAATTGCCTGATATGTTAACCGCTGTTGTCGCGCATCCGCCATTATTCGGCGCAACTGTGAAATCTGTTGATGACAAAGCAGCGCGTGCAATGACTGGGGTTGAAGACGTTATCACTATTCCTTCAGGGGTTGCAGTGGTGGCTAAAGACTTCTGGACAGCGAAAAAAGCCCGTGATGCACTTAAAATTGAATGGGATGAATCCAAGGCATTTAAACTCAGTTCGGACGATATTTTTAAACAATATGGTGAATTATTAGATAAATCAGGTGCGGTCGCACGTAATGATGGTGATGCTATAGCCGAATTAGATAAAGCCGAGCAAGTGATTGAAGCAGAATATCGTTTTCCATATTTAGCCCATGCGGCGATGGAACCTTTAAATTGTGTGGTGCATTATCGTGGTGATGCTGTTGAAGTATGGAATGGTGAGCAAATGCAAACCTTGGATCAAATGGGTCTTGCGGCAGTATTTGGTCTTAAACCCGAACAAGTCACAATCAACATGTTATATGCGGGCGGTTCATTCGGACGACGCGCTAATCCAAAATCTGATTATGTGTTAGAAACGGCTTTTATTGCTAAAGCGTTGAAAACACAAGTTCCTGTCAAATTAGTTTGGACACGTGAAGATGATATGCAAGGAGGTTGGTATCGTCCGCTGAATTTACATCGTGTTCGTGCGACTTTGGACAAAGAGGGAATGCCTAAAGCGTGGCAACATCGTTTAGTTGGGCAATCGATTGCGAAAGGGACACCATTTGAGGCGGTACTCGTTCATGATGGTGTTGACCATACTTCTGTGGAAGGCGCACAAAATCTACCTTATCAAATTCCGAATTTACATATTGATTTACATTCACCTGAATTGCCTGTACCAGTTCAATGGTGGCGTTCAGTGGGTTCGACTCATACCGCTTATAGCACTGAGACGTTTATCGATGAGCTTGCAACCAAGGCTGGTAAAGACCCTGTTGAATACCGTTTAGCTTTGCTCAAAGAACATCCTCGTCATGCGGGTGTGTTGAAGCTGGCAGCAGAAAAAGCCAATTGGGGTAAAACCGAATTGGGTGAAGGCAAAGGACGTGGCGTGGCGGTGCATAAATCATTTAACTCTTATGTCGCGATGGTGGCAGATGTCAGCGTTAATGGCAGCAGCTTTAAAGTGGATAAAGTAGTGATTGCAGTCGATTGTGGGATTGCGGTGAATCCAGACATCATCAAAGCACAAATGCAAGGCGGTATGGGCTTTGGTTTGGCAATGATTTTAAACAGTGAAATCACATTAGATCAAGGGCGCGTGGTGCAAAGTAATTTCCATGATTATGAAGTTGTCCGCATGTCAGAGATGCCAGATATTGAAGTGCATATTGTGCCTTCAGCGGAAGCACCAACGGGTGTCGGTGAGCCTGCAACCCCTGTGATTGCACCTGCGGTAGCCAATGCGCTTGCGGCTGCAACAGGAAAACGTTTCTATAATTTGCCCGTGCGTAGCGTTTAATTATAGAACTCATTTGATATCTAAAAAGACAATAATTTTACATATTTCTCGTTCCAACGGTCTCCGTTGGAATGCAGCCCAGACGCTCTGCGTCCTAATGGTAACTGTAGATTTCAAATAGGTTCTATAGAAGAAAATATAGAATGGAATAAGTGTGTCTTGAATATAATGTATACAAACTTTCCACACTGTATTCCAGCTTTTTCAATTGGTATTATTGACTTCAAATGACAGATATTACTTACGGTACAGACCGAGAAATTATTGCAACCGCTATTGAATGGATGCGACATAAACAGCGCATTGCATTAGTTACCGTGGTTAAAACGTGGGGTTCATCGCCACGCCCATGTGGTTCACTGATGCTGATGCGGGATGATGGACAATTTGCAGGCTCAGTTTCTGGTGGTTGTGTGGAAGAAGATTTAATCGCACGGTTTCGCACGAGTGAATTGTCAGTAACAAAGCCGATGTTAATTGATTATGGAGTGAAAGCAGGAGATGCTGCCCGTTTTGGTTTGCCTTGTGGCGGACGCTTGGAATTGCTGATTGAGCCATTGGAACATCAAACTCAAATCCAAACATTATTAAGCCGTATTGATGCGGGCGAATTGGTACGGCGACAAGTGTGTCTGGATACAGGTGAAATCTCATTACACAAAACCACGGCTGAACAGGAGTTCAGCGCTGATGAACACAATATTCATCAAGTATTTGGTTGTGCTTGGCAATTATTGCTGATTGGTGCAGGTCAATTGGCGCGTTATACCGCACGAATGGCTTTGTTGCTGGGTTATCGGGTGACTGTTTGCGACCCACGAGCAATGCAAGTGGATTGGCATGAAGATGGGGTTAAATTTATCACTATCATGCCTGATGAAGCTGTGATTGCAGTCGCCAGTCATCCACGAACAGCGGTGATTACCTTGGCGCACGATCCTAAAGTTGATGATATGGCGTTAATGGAAGCCTTAAAAATGGAAGCATTTTATGTGGGTGCATTGGGTTCACAACGAACCAGTGCCGCCCGTCGCGAACGTCTGGTTCAACTTGATTTAACTGAAACCCAGATTAATCATCTACACGCGCCTGTGGGTTTAGATATTGGTAGTCGCACGCCACCTGAAATTGCGTTATCGATCATGGCTGGCATTACCACAGCACGTCGTCAAGTCAAATGAATATTGTCGGTATTTTGCTCGCAGCAGGTCATGGTACTCGTTTTGGCGGCGATAAATTATTGCATCCATTGCCGAATGGTGAGGTGATTGGTCTTGCATCAGCGCGTAAACTTATCCCCGTCTTTGAAAATAATATTGCCATTGTGCGCGAATCAGATACTCAATTATGTGAACAATTAACCCAGCTTGATTTTCAGATTATTACTCAAACTAAGCTTGCGGGTATGGGTGATAATTTGGCGTTGGGTGTTGCAGCCTGTCAAGATGCAGACGGCTGGGTCATTGCCTTGGGTGATATGCCTTGGGTTCAAGTTGACACTTTACATTTAATTCGCCGAAGCCTTGAAAATGGTGCATTCATCACAGCCCCTTCATTCAATGGTCAACGCGGGCATCCTGTTGGATTCAATCAATGTTTTCGTAAGCAATTAACCACTTTGCATGGTGATAGTGGTGCAAGGTCGTTACTCAAAAATCATGCAGAACAACTGCAATTATTACCTGTAAATGACGCGGGGATTTTACGTGATGTGGATAGGAAGAAAGATTTAACCAATTTTTAGGTTTATTTTGTTAATTCAAAGAGAGCTATTTGATTATAGACCCCATTTGAAATCTTTTGCTATTTTTCGCAATATTAATTTTGAGTTTGAAACCTGATAAATCATAAAAAAGCGATATTTTTTAACTTATTGAATTTTAAATTATACAGAATTCATTAATATAGTCATTTTACTTTAAAGCGATACAGCACTAGCAGCCCTTATTTTTAATAAGTGATTAATATTTAAAGAATTTCAGGACTGCCAGTCCTCGCACTTAAGATAGAATTGACT
>JADGDW010000213.1 GCA_016744725.1 Candidatus Albibeggiatoa sp. nov. BB20
GAGACAGATACTAGGCTCAAGTCCTGCTCAGTTAAGGAAGTGGGAATTGACGGGAGAGTTATTGCCTGCAAGGAAAACAAGAAGCTAATGGACGCTTTAAATGATGTTGTTAGCACATAACGTTGAACTCAGACCAACACAAGAACAAGCAACATACCTCGATAAAGCTTGCAGTTCACGTCGTCATTATTACAACCAACTATTAGCTCATTTTCAAGATAACAAATGATCTAAATCAGATGCTTACCAATATTATATCAAAACGATCCGTCCTCAATTCGATTGGTATATAGAAGTTTCTAGCCGTGTGACTCGTAATGCCATTGATGATTTAGACAACGCTTTCAAGCACTTTTTTAGACGTGTCAAAGCCAAGCAAAAAGCGGGTTTTCCACAGTTTAAAAAGAAAGATGTGATGATTCTTTTGCACTCCAAGAACAAGCTAAGTTTGATGGAGGTTTGTTGCGCATATCAAAACTAAAATACGAATGCGCCAAAAATTGCGTTTTGATGAGATAGTCAAACAAGTTACCATCAGTAAAAAAGCAGGGAAATACTTTGCTTCTATTTTAGTTGAGACGCAAGAATACAACCCAAGAGATGTTGAGCGTCAATTCAGTGTTGGCGTGGATTTCGGGATTAAAAACCTTGCCACCCTGAGTACGGGAGTGTTTTTTCCAGCTAATCAAAAATTAAAAGCGAGTCTAAAGAAACTCAAGAAATATCAATGTGCTTTGTCACAAAAACAAAAGGCTAGCCAACGACGAGCGAAAGCCAAGTGGCAAAACTACATTTTCGTATTAGCAATTAAAGACAAGCAATGTTGCATGAATTAAGTGATTATTTAACGAGCCACTTTGACCGTATTGTGATTGAAGACCTGAATGTTAAAGGCATGGTGAAAAACCACAAGTTAGCACGTAGCATCATTGATGCAGGCTTTGGCTACTTACGAACGCAGATACAAAGCCAAACTGCGACACGTCATTGCTGATGGATTCTTTCTAAGCTCTAAAATATGTTTGAATTGCGGTCAAATTAAAACAAAGTTACGCTTAAGTGACAGAACTTACCATTGTGATTGTGGTCTTAACATTGGCCGTGACCTCAATGCAGCTTTGAACTTAAATGCTTACGGTGCGAATACGGAGTTAAATAATTGAAATAAAATAAACTTTATTGAAAGCTTCATACTGTGTTTCCACAATATAAATACTCATAATTACTGTAAAAAATCAATAAATATTCCCTAAAATACTGTTTAAAAGTTATAATTAATCCCTTATGCTAAATTATATATTTACATTGGTAATGTCTATCGATAAAACTGTGCTTTGTGTGGAAATAAAGCCTTTTGAATAGACACTCACACCAATTGAATTTAGTAGTGAGCAAGCCTCCATTATCTATTAGTATTTTATAATATAAGGGAATATCGAATCTTATGGTAAAACAACTTACTTGTGATATGAACATTCAAACTGTCCAGCATGATGAGCAGGATATATCTAAACAATCAAGAAAGTCGTGGATGCGCTGGCTAGGATGGAGTGCGGGCTGTGTGAGTCTTGCATTTTCTACCACAGTTCTAGCGACCTCATGCCCAAGTGGTGGTGTGGATACTGAAGATGGTACGGTCACTGCTGTATTTGCAATTCCTAATGATGGTGATGATAATATCGCGTGTGGCTCTACCCAAGTTGGCGGCGTTTTTGTCACGACTGACCAACAAATTAATACAAATTCATCTGTTATGTTGGCTTTGCCTGATACTGAACCTAGTGGCGCATCCAATCCAGCTAGAACCTATATGTTTCTTCCAACAGGAAGCACACCGATTCCTCATACAATTACTTGTGCAGAAGCAACGATAACAACGACTTCAAATGTGAATTCTATCAGCTTACCAGAAGGGGCATCATGCTCACTCACAATGCAAGGAAATTCAGGAACGAATGGCGGTGAAGTAATATACACAGCAACCTTGAGTCGTACAGGTGAAATTTACAGTTTGTCAGATGGTGAAATTTGTGGTGCGCCATACGTGGCTTGCTCTGCTGAAGTGCCTGCGGATGGTGCATTTGAAAAGGGTAAACAAGCATGTATCGATAATCCTGCTGACTGCAACTTATTTACACAAGCTGATCTTGATGCGTTGATTGGTGCTTGTGTAGCAAATCCAAGTTCTTGTGGTATCCAAACGGGTGCTTCAAATAATAATGGTGTTGATGAACAAAAGCCTTATTTTGATATCGAAACCTCATCTTTGCATATCCCAGCTTTGTCAATATCTGGTGAAATTTATCAAGCCACATTACGATTAGGCTCAAGTCCAATTGGTGATATTAGCTTTGATTTGCTTTCTTTATCGAAAGATAACCAGCCAATTATTACACATAGTTCTTTAGCGGATTAACTTTATCTCGTTCTCATGTACCGCGTTATTGCTATTAAGTTAAACTATTGATTGTTTAGTTTTTTTTGGAAATAATCATCTTTTATTAATTTAATGACAATGATGTGCTATGTGGGAATGCTGTTCAAATGCACTAGGTTATGAATTTATTAGGATTTTAAAATTCTCATCGTTATTCTCAACAAGCTCTATAAAAGTTTTGATAATGAATTCTAATTTATTAGGATCACCTGCGCCAATAAAAACACCATTTTGAATATTGATACTGACCCATCCATTTTGTTCTTCTTTGACAATTGGAGTAAATTTAGCAATACAACCCTCTAAATCTTGCATATCAATGCAAACACGCCATCCCGGATTATCTAGTGTTTCTATTATTATTCCATAAGTATGTTCCCATTCACCATCACACTGAGACTCATACCATTGATTTAACATGTTGAAATAGTCTGTCTGCATTTCTTATTTTCCTAATAAATACTAATTGCTCTTATTACCCATTAAAGATAATTATAAAATTGCCCATTGCAACTGACAGCAAATCCACTATATCAATAAATCCTACTTAATTATCAAAATACCGCCGAATGAATAACCAACAATATTGTGAACAAAAAATACTACGGGATGGCTCGTGCTTATATTACAGCCTACGTTTTATCACGCCACAAAAACGCACCGCTTTATTGCTATTACATACCTTATTTCACGAAATTGATGAAATCAAATATAAATGCCAAGATATTCGCGTTGCAGAACAAAAGCGGGACTGGTGGCAACAAGAAATGCACAATACATTTGCGGATCAAGCTTCTCACCCCATAACCCAAGATTTAAAAAATATGATTGAACAATATCAAATCACTGAAACAGAACTCATGAACATGGTTAATGCACTTATCCATTGTCCAACTCGTTTTGCTGATTTTTCCCAACTTAAAACCTATTGCGAACAATCCAGCGGACAATTACAGGTTTTCTGCACAAAAATATTAGGTTATCAACAAGATGAAACATTAGAAGCGGCTCAGCAATTAGGTGTTATGCTGCAACTATATTATTTACTCCGAGAATTACGCCGCGATACACTCAGTGCTTATGTATACATTCCACAAACAGAATTTGAACAATTTAGCCTCACACAACACGCTGTTTTTGAACAACAACAAACCGAGGGATTACACGCATTACTTGAATTTCAGGCGCAACGTATCCATTTGTATTATAATGATTTTCTGAAAAAACTACCAAAAGCAGAACACCGTCAGCAGAAAATGGGGCTTATTCGTTCAAAACTGGCCATTGCAACACTAAAAGAGATAGAACAAGACAATTTAGCGGTTTTCCAACATTATGTTAGTTTAACGCCATTGCATAAGTTATGGATAACAATGAATTATTTATGGTGAGCTACAATTGAAAGGAAGTTTTGTAGAAAAACCTACAACAAGATTTGTCTAATCGCTTATATCATGTTAATCTGTGTGCCTCTCCTAAACGATGTACACTTCGCTAAATGCAAGGTTAACTGAGATTAGGCAGGAGTCAGGAGCTTTTGCCTTCGGTTGCCTTGCATTTGTTTTAAGAAATTATACTAAATTGAATTTTTTGCGAATTTTATCAATTAAAGCCACTAATTGTGGATTTTCCAAGGTCTGTTTACCAATAAAATAGTGATACAACTCAGGGTCTGGCATCTCGACAAGAGCTTGAAATGCTTGCTGTTCTTCTGCAGGTGCATCACGGTACATCTCGTGTAAATAGCCTTGCATCAATACATCCAACTCTTTCATACCACGACGACAACGCCATTGTAATTTCTTAAAAATCGTATCATCCATATTCAAAGCTCTAAGTTCATTAATTTGAAAAAACTACAGGTGTTTTACCACAAATTCAGCCAACTGCTCTAACACCACTTGTACTGCTCTATTGCTTGCAATCACCCCACCTTCTGCATCTTCACTGGGTGCGATTTCAGTCACATCAAATACACTAGTATCCAAAATAGCCCGTTGTGCCATATCTAACAATTGTACTCGTAGCGTGAAACGTACTCTTGATGGGGATTCTAAAAATTCTTGTTGCAAACGAATAATTTCTGTATCTAAACGCAATTCACCCAAAATTGGCGAAGAAGTAGCGGAAAGCACTGCACCAAATTTTCCCGTGGCTTCCAAACTTTGCACAATTAAAGGTAATAATAAACGCGAAGGGTTATCAACCCATAAATTATCACGATAATGTTCTAAAACATACGGTGTTTTCACATAAACCATTTGCTGTGTATCAAATCCAGGAGTGGCTTGTGGAATTGAAATTAAAATGGTTTTGCCGTCAACTTTATTGGCTGGCAAACTGACAGGATCAATCGCGATAAAATAATGTTTCGGTGCTGTATCTGCGGCTAAAAAACTGCAAGAAGTTAGCAATAATATAATAAATGGTGCAAAAATGAGACGAAATGCAGTGAACATGATTTACTCTCCGGGCCCTTCATCTGGTTTGGCATTGCCAAATAATAACATATTTGGTTGCAATTCAAGGGTATGAATTAAACGACGTGCAGTGCGTAATAGTTGGCGAAATTCAGTCACACTGTTCGTAATTTCAGGCACAGTTTGTTGTCCTAAAAAATCCAAATCATTTCTTAAATTGCGGCTTAATTGATGTAATTCATCCGTTATTTTGACAATGGTTTGAGTTGATTGTTGAATATTATCTTGATTGGCCTGTAATAATTGATTCAAGCTGTCCGCACTATTTTGCGTGGATTGTAAAGTCTGGGAAATTTGCTGGGTCAGTGTATTTAAATCTTGGGCAAGTTGTGCAGTGTGATAAGAGGTTTCAGTAATATTATGTAAAAAATGGTCTAAATCGTTTTCATGTTTCGCAAGGACATTGGTCACGGCTTGTATATTTTTTAAACTATCAGTCACCGCTTGCGTATTTTGTTGGGAGAATATCGCATTAATCGTTGAATCTACACGTTGATACAAAGAAGGTTTACTCATAATTTCAGGATAAGCTTGATCTGATGCTAAGCTCAGAATCGGCGCATTTAAGCTGCCGCCTGCTAATTCAATAAATGCCACACCTGTCAATGGATTTGCGGATAACATCGCGTAAGTGTCTTGTTTGATAGCAATGCCGCGTTCAATTTCCAGCACTAAATACACGGCATCAGGTCGAGTGGGTTTTAAACGAATGTCTTGGACTGAACCAATTTTCACCCCTTTATATTTAACCGCCGCCTTTAGATTTAATCCAGACACTGATTCTTGAATATAAACTTGATAAGTATCATACACTTTATTGCTCTTATCCAGCGTGAGCCATAAAACTCCCGCAATCAGAGCAAAACTTAATATAATGACAAATAAACCAACAAGTATATAATTAACTTTGTTATTCATTGAATACCTCAAATTCTAGGGTAGCTATGATTGACGTGTTCATTTAATTTAAGACAGGCAGTTGTTCAACAACCATGCTTTGTAGTACTTCGTTAGACCAGTTTAACTTGAATTTCAGATTATCTCGAAAAATATTCAGCTTTAAAAAATATGCCTTGAGAATATAAATAAGTAATTCATTTCAAAAATATATTTATTTTTATATTAAGGCAATTATTGAG
>JADGDW010000033.1 GCA_016744725.1 Candidatus Albibeggiatoa sp. nov. BB20
AAAAACGATGGAATGTCGAAGTCTTTCATAAATCTCTCAAGTCTAATGCCGCTCTTACCAAATCTCCTGCTCGTAGAGTTAATGCACAAGTTAACCATACTTTTGCTTCTATTCTTGCGGTCTTTAACATGGAAAAGCTTAAGATTAAATCCAAACTTAACCATTTTACCATTCGTTCTAAACTTTATCTCAAGGCTATTCAATCTGCTTTTCAAGAACTCCAATTTTTTAAACACAAAATCCTTTCTGCGTAACTTGAGTTAATAAACACAACAGCCCCGAAGTATCTAAAAGCATTTATATCCCTTTAGCTAAATCACTATCTATTGAGTGGTTATCTACATCTGTCATTTCAAGACGACCAAAAAATTGAGTAAGAGGATCATCATTTAATAGCTGCTCATTTGCTGCATGATTTTCTACAATAAATATTTCTACCTGAGTACCGCTAGGAATGGGAATATTTTTTAATTCGATAGAACCTTTATCAGTCACTTGAGCTTGTAAATGTATCGCCGTTTGCATGATATTATTCTTTATCTAAAAAACTATCTAAAGCATAGCACTTTTCATTAATCTGTACTAAATAAAGCTTTGAACAAGATGTAAAAGACTAAAGGATAGGCAGAGTGTTGTTTGAATTGAGGTTTACCTGTTCACCAAACTTTGCTTGATATATTTATTCTGGTTCTGGATAAAAGCGATTATCTAATAACTGTTCGATAGAATAAGGACATGTTTTCGGAAATTTTTTTACTGGCAATTGAGTCTCTTCCACTGCAATTTTTACAGCACGTGGGTAAGCTTTTTGTATTGCATCATCAAAATAAGGCTTTAAACTTGGGCTCATTTGTAATTGACTTTCAATCTGGTCACGTTGTTCAACAATAGAACGTTTCCAACTATCACCTTTAAACTCTTGCCACATCTTAGAAAGCTGCTTATATTGAAATTGCCACTTTAATAAATGCGCAATTAAAATAGCAAGATGGTTCACTAATTCATGCCTATCACGTTTAGCCATACTTTCCAATTCCTCAACCAACAAATCCGCATCAATCTCATCCCATTTTTTTGAGCGCACCAACTCTATGTTATGATAAATCCACGCATAAAAATCTTTGTCATAAAGTAATTGAGTTTCCATAATATTGTTCTTTATCTAAAAAACTATCTAAAGCATAGCACTTTTCATTAATCTGTACTAATAAAGCTTTGAACAAAGTGTAAAAGACTAAAGGATAGGCAAGATGTTGTTTGAGTTGGGATTTTCAATCTCGTTCCGACGGTCTCCGTTGGAATTCAGCCTAGACGCTCCGCGTCTTTAAATACCTAAAGAGAGACAACCCAAATGGCACGCAGTCGCTACCGTATCTTTGAAAACCACTATCCGCACTTCCTCATCTGCACACCCACCAATTGGATACCCTTATTCAGCAGCCCTGCCATTGCCCAAATACTACTCAATTTACTCTTACTTCTTTATCTTGAGAGTATAGGCTCAAGGTTTTCTTGGCTGTTCTTGGTTGGTAATCAGGAAATACTTTAATTTCAAACAATAGATTGATTGACGTAAACCAAGCAGTATATTAGTATAAAAAATCTGTTGCGGGTGTAGTTCAATGGTAGAACTCCAGCTTCCCAAGCTGATAACGTGGGTTCGATTCCCATCACCCGCTCCATTATTCCTTTTCCTGTCATGCACTTGCCATACTTGTTATAAATCCGCCTTAATTCCCTTAGCAAATGCTGGTACAAAAAACCCGTATCTTGTACGATGTAACCGTTTCAGCAGATAAATCACGATCAGTCATAAATTTTGCCTGAGACCTGATAAAAGGTCATTATTTATTGATAATTGTGCGAGGGGATTGAATATGCACTTCATGAAAAAATTATTGCTCACCGCGATGCTGGGTTATGTTGGCTTACAATTGGCGGCCTGTACACCAGCCTCCCAAGCCTTAAAGCCTGTTGCCCAACAAAATCAGCAAAACCTCGCAGAATTAGCCAACAATATCCGAGTTGTTTTAGAATTATACGAACCGTTACTTGAATCAAATGGCGAAGCACTTATCAAACAGCATATTGGCAAAACCCGTCAAGAAATGTTTGCTGTCACAGGCGTCAACTTTTTTCCATCGCCTACCGATACTTGGGACTCATTATTTAATATGATGCATGAAAACAGTCCTGAGAAATATAAACAGCGTTATCAATATATTAAAGCAGCCTTGGAACGGGGCTTAAGTAAAGAAGAACGTCAACAATTAAAACTGAAAGAAGGCTGGATTTTTACCGCTTTAGGTGACGCTGATTTTACGCCGCAAAAAGCCCGTGAATTACTCGATGAATTAACTATTGCGCAACATAAAAAACATTTTTACACCGAAGCCGAAGCTCTATTAACCCCTTATGATCCGATTTTGGAACTGCGTCGAAATGCAATCACCAATGCTAAAGGCCTATTAGGAGGTTTGAAAAAACAAGTTAATCAACAGCTTGCCACAGCGAGTATTCATGCCCAATCTATTACCAATTTTGCGAAAACCCGTACAAATCTACAGCAAACGATTAATACGGCGGTCGCGGATGTGGATGTCGCACAATTGGAAACTACGCTAAATCAATTGAGTGAAAAATATTTAGATAATCCTTCTTACAAAGGTGCGGCCATTGATTTGATGATAACAGGGGTACAAAAACTGATTGAATCCCAATTTACTGAGGATGAGTAACGCATCATCACTGAAAAGCCTATTTTCTGCGAGAGGTACGAAAACATTTTTGGCTTGTTTAAATTTAGAGTGTCATTTTTGCTAAAATAGCGGCAATGATTCATAAATAATATAGATGAGGCCATATTTTGAAACTAATCGTTACTGGTGGAGCTGGATTTATTGGCTCGGCGGTCATTCGCCATCTTATTAATAATACTGATTATGAAGTGCTTAATTTAGATAAATTGACTTATGCGGGTAATTTAGACTCACTCGCCCCTATTGAGCATAACCCTCATTATCATTTCTCTCATGCCGATATTTGTGATGCGGAAGCGGTTAACCGTATATTGAATGAATTTCAGCCTGATGCGATTATGCACCTTGCGGCTGAATCTCATGTTGACCGTTCGATTGATGGGCCGGCGGAATTCATGCACACCAATATTATTGGCACTTATACTTTGCTTGAAGCTTGTCGTCATTATTGGCAGCAATTGAGTGATGAGAAAAAAGCCCAATTTCGTTTTCATCATGTGTCTACCGATGAAGTGTATGGCAGTTTAGGTGAGACGGGTTTATTTACTGAAGCCACAGCTTATCAGCCAAATTCTCCATATTCAGCCAGTAAAGCGTCTTCTGATCATTTGGTTCGCGCATGGCATCACACCTTTAAGCTACCCGTTGTGACGACCAATTGTTCAAACAACTATGGCCCTTACCAATTCCCAGAAAAATTGATTCCTTTGATGATTCTCAATGCTTTGGATGGAAAGCCGTTACCGATTTATGGCAAAGGGGATAATGTCAGAGATTGGTTATATGTGGATGACCATGCTCGCGCGTTGTGTTTAGTGTTGGAAAAAGGCCGTGTTGGGGAGACTTACAATATTGGTGGTCATAATGAGAAACAAAACATTGAAGTGGTACAGACTTTATGTCAGATTTTGGATAAATTATGCCCGACCTCAGTTTATAAACCACACGATCAATTACTGACTTATGTGAAAGACAGACCGGGTCATGATTTACGTTATGCGATTGATGCAGATAAAATTGATAATGAATTAGGTTGGAAACCGCAGGAAACCTTTGAAACAGGATTACGTAAAACGGTTGAATGGTATTTGAATAATCGTCAATGGTGGTTACGTGTGCGTGACGGCAGCTATCGTGGTGAGCGCTTAGGATTGGGTTAAGATTAGAATGTTTTTTTAACTCATAAGGCGGATAAGTGATAGCATCCGCCATCTTGGGAAATTGCACCACACTGAATTATTTGATGTCGTTTTGGTGGATGACGCGATGCTTATCCACCCTACGCGAGCTCTTTCAGAAAATAATAAATAGATAGGGTCGGAAATCAAATAAGGAAAACTAAAAGGTGGAAATTTTAAGCGTTAATGACTAGAATCTAAAATTAGGCTCATAATTATTGAAATACATTATATCTTATGTTTGATTTGCATTCAAAAAACTCCAATCGACGTTTAACTGTCACTTATATTTTTGCTTTATCCTTAATTGCTTGCCTTACCTTAACCAGCCAATATTTAATCCATTCCAGCTTAGCTTCACAATCAGACGATGCCCGAATTATTAACATTTCAGGACGGCAACGAATGTTAAGTCAACGCATTACAAAGTTAGCTTTATTATTGGATAAGACGGGTTACAATGAGCAACTATTTCAACAAAATTGGCAACGGTTCGATGACAGCGTCACCTTATGGAAGAGATCACATCAAGGTTTATTATATGGCGATATAGAACTGGGTTTACCAGGGACAAATAGCGGCAAGATCGCGAATATGTTCTTGCAATTAGAGCCACATTATCAAGCGATTGACAACGCCACACAACATATTTTGTTATTAAAGCAAACCACAATATCGCCACAATGGCTTGATACAATATTAGAACACGAAGGTGCATTTTTAAAATGGATGAATACGATTACTTTTCAATATGATGCAGAGGCTACTGCCCGTGTTAAAGGCTTGAAATGGATCGAATTATCTTTGATGTGTGTCACTTTATTGGTATTGCTATTGGAGGGGTTACTTATTTTCCGTCCCGCTGCAAATGTGATCAAGCGACAAATTGACCAAATTAAGAAAAGTGAGCGGGCAAAACATAAAGCCCAAGATGCGTTAATTGTGCAATTACAGGAGAATGAGCAATTACAAACTCAAATCACCTATAAATTAGAAAATAAAGTACGTGAGCGGACGGCGGAGATCACCGAACAAAATCGGCATATTCTGGCGCAATCCGAACAATTACGGCAGGCGAAACAACAAGCTGAAGCGGCTAATCTTGCTAAAAGCCAATTTATTGCGAATATGAGCCATGAGCTACGTACACCATTGAATGCCATTATTGGCTATAGTGAGGTATTTGCAGAGGAAATTGTAGATTCTAATATGCCAGGCATCTCTGACGATTTGTATAAGATTACGCTTGCAGGTAAACATTTATTATTACTAATCAATGATGTATTAGATTTATCGAAAATTGAAGCGGGTTGTATCGAACTCTATTTTGAACAATTTAATTTGATTGAGTTGGTCACTGAGGTGATTTCTACTATTGACCCCATGTCACAGCAAAATGCTAATCATTTACATAGCCGTATTGACGAGAATGTACCAGAAGAAATATGTGCTGATTTCACTCGTGTTAAGCAAATTTTATTTAATCTACTCAGTAATGCGACAAAATTCACTAAAAAGGGTCACATCACATTAGAAATTAATTGCAGCACTCTGAATAGTCGCCAATGGATTGAGTTTCACGTCCACGATACAGGCATTGGTATGACTCCAGAGCAGAAAGACAAATTGTTCAATCCGTTTAGTCAAGCCGATGCGTCTACTACGCGTAAATATGGTGGTACAGGTTTGGGGTTAATGATTACCAAAAATTTTGTTGAGATGATGGGTGGCTATATTAAAGTTAAGACGGCTCATAATGAAGGCTCAACATTCAGTGTTCATTTGCCAGTTGATGTTGAAGCGTATTTGCAACAGCAGAGTCAGAAAAAAGCCCCTCGAACACGTAAACCTACAAAGGCACAACAACAACTTAGCAATAAAAATCTACAAGTATTAGTGATTGACGATGATTCAGATGTACGCACGTTATTAAAAACACATTTACAGCATTTGAATTATCAAGCTTTATTGGCAAGCGATGGTAAAACGGGTTTAAGTATGGCGCGACAATATGTGCCTGACGCAATTTTATTAGATGTCATGATGCCTGAAGTGGATGGCTGGACGGTGTTGTCTCAGTTAAAGGCAGATATATTGTTGCAGCACATTCCTGTCATTATGGCAACAATGGTTGATAATAAACATTTGGGTTATGCACTGGGTGCGGATGATTATTTAACCAAGCCCATTAGCCGCCAACAATTACGCCGTGTGTTAGATCGTTATATTCATTTGTCAAAAACCCCCAATTTATTATTGATTGAAGATAATCAAACGATGCAAGATATGATGCAGCGTCTATTAGCGCAAGAAGGTTGGCGCGTTCGGTTGGCAGAGAATGGCAAAGTGGCCTTGCAACAGATTGAGCAGGAATTGCCTGATTTAATTTTAACCGACTTAATGATGCCTGAAATGAATGGATTCGTATTTTTACAACACTTACGTGAGCGTGAAGAATGGTGTGATATTCCTGTTATCATACTGACGGCTAAAGAGTTAACACTAAAAGAACGGCAAGCATTCGACGATGCAGCACAGACTACCTTTATTAAAGGGAGTTATGATAAAGCGCAGTTGTTATCTCAGATTAATACTTTGTTGAGTGAAAAATTTAAGGAACTAAGTTAGATAGCGTTTTCAATCACTGAAGCAAAATATGCTTAACTCGTAAGGCAGATAAGTGATAACGTCATCCGCCATCTTGGGAAATTGCACGACACTGAATTATTTGGTGTCGTTTTGATGGATGACGCGATGTTTATCTACCCTACGCGAGCTTATGATATTAAGAAAATTCTAATCAAGCATTTTTTCTAATTCGTACAATGATTCAATTGTTTCCCGTTGACGAATTTCATGCACATTGTTGCCATCAATCAGAATTTCAGCCGCTCGGGGACGCGTATTGTAATTTGAACTCATGGTAAAACCATACGCACCAGATGAACGTACCGCCAGCAAATCGCCTGCTTCAATTGCCAAATCACGTTGCTTGCCTAAAAAATCCCCTGTTTCACAAATAGGCCCTACGATGTCATATATTTTGGATTCGGTTTTAGCTTGCTGATTAACAGGTGAAATAGCTTGCCAAGCTGCATACAATGACGGTCTGATTAAATCATTCATTGCGGCATCAACAATGGCAAAATTCTTGTCTTTCGTGGTTTTCAAGTATTCAACTTTTGTCACCAACACACCTGCGTTAGCCACAATAGCTCGTCCCGGCTCAATGAGAATTTCTATATTTTTCCCTGCCAAGCGTTTAGCTAATTGTAAAGACGCGACATATTGCTGTGGCTGTGGTGGTTTTTCATCCTGATAACAAACCCCTAAACCACCACCTAAATCAATATGTTTGAGTTGAATACCTACACTTTCAAGCTTATCGATTAGACTTAAAATCCGCTCTAAGGCTGCAATAAACGGCTCAGTTTCAACCAATTGCGAACCAATATGACAATCAACACCTACGACATTAAGATGTGATAAGCTAGCGGCGTGTTGGTAAACTTCTAATGCGGTATCAACATCCACCCCAAATTTATTTTCTTTCAAACCCGTTGAGATATAAGGATGGGTTTTAGCATCAACATCGGGATTAACCCGCAATGAAATAGTGGCTATTTTATCTAATGATTTTGCAATATATTGAATCCGCTCTAATTCGGCTTCCGATTCAACATTAAAGCAACGAATGCCAACTTCTAATGCACGCTTAATTTCAGTATGGGTTTTGCCCACACCAGAAAATACCACTTTGTTTGCTTCACCACCTGCTTTTAAAACTCGCTCTAATTCACCCACTGAAACAATGTCAAACCCCGAACCCATTTTAGCTAATAAGTTCAAAATCGCTAAATTAGAATTGGCTTTAACCGCATAACACACTAAATGAGGCAAATCACCAAATGCCTCATCAAACGCATTCCAGTGACGTTCCAATGTTGCGCGTGAATACACATAGCATGGCGTGTTGAATTGTGTGGCAATATCAGCCAATTTAACCTCTTCAACATACAAGTCATCTCCACGATAAGCAAAATAGTCCATTAATTATCCTTTATCTATTTAATAAAGACGTGGAACGTCTAAACGATATGTCTAAAAACATCGTTGATTGATATATTTTTAACTGGCTTGTTCAATAATCCCGCCACCTAAACATATTTTTTCATCATAAAACACAATAGATTGTCCGGGTGTGACCGCCCGTTGTGGTTGTTCGAATACAATTTCATAGCCATTTTGTGATATTTCAGTAATTGTACACGCTTGGTCGGTTTGGCGATAACGGGTTTTAGCGGTGCAACGATAAGGCAATTCTGGCATTTGACCCGAAACCCATGAAAGCTGATTGGCCGCCACATTTTGACTAAATAGCAATGGATGATTATGGCCTTGACCTACAATCAGTTGATTAGTTGAAACATCTTTACCGAGCACGTACCAAGGTTCACCCGAGCTTTGTTTTAAACCACCGATTTGCAAACCTTTGCGTTGTCCTAATGTGTAATACATCACCCCTTGATGTTGCCCAATCACTTCACCTTCAGGGCTTATCATATCGCCTTGTTGTGCGGGAATAAATTGGCTAAGAAATTCACGAAACGGCCGCTCACCAATAAAACAAATCCCCGTACTGTCTTTTTTATCATGGGTAACAAAGCCTTGTTGTTCAGCAATTTCACGAACCTTGGGCTTATGTATTTCTCCAACAGGAAATACACTGCTTGCTAATTGTTGTTGTCCTAAAGTATATAAAAAGTAGCTTTGGTCTTTATTTGGGTCTAAACCGCGTAAAAGTTGCCATTTTTTATCTTTTTGAGCAGAATGGACATAGTGTCCTGTTGCAATCGCATCTGCGCCCAAACGTTCAGCATGTTCTAAAAATACTTTGAATTTAATTTCTCGATTACACAAAATATCAGGGTTGGGTGTACGACCTGCTTTATATTCGGCTAAGAATTCTTCAAATACATTGTTCCAGTATTCGCTAGAAAAATTAGCAGTGTGTAATGGAATATCCAATTTATCGCACACGGCTTGCGCATCTTTTAAATCTTCGGTGGCACTACAATAGTCTTGGGTGTCGTCTTCTTCCCAATTTTTCATAAATAGGCCTTGCACATCATAGCCTTGCTGCTTGAGCAAATAGGCTGCAACGGAGGAGTCTACACCGCCAGAAATACCTATAATAATTTTCATTTTTTTGAGTTTGACAGAATGGTTAAATGTTTTGAGTGGACATCGCCAATAGGATAGCAATGATATGTTCGGGATGCTCAATTGAATATTCATCAAGATCAATAAATACATTTGAGTCTTGCATTTTTAAGAATTTCCAAGCCGTTCCCGTGGTTACAACACCGTAGATATTTTCGAGTTGATTATTATTTTCTTGGTTAAAAATTTGTGCCGCCATCATTTCGGCAATACATTGTCCTAAACCACCAATAATATTTTCATTTTTTGCTTCAACAACGGTAATGACAGGGCTGGTTAAAATCAATTGTTCTTGGGACGCGCTGATAATAAAATCACAAAACCCATTTAAGCCTTTTTCTTTATCGATATTAAACTCAATGCCAGAAAATAAACTGATTTGATGTTTTAGTATTTTTCTCACTTCCACCAATATATTAGCAATAATTAATTCGGAGCGGGCTTTTTCTGTATTGATTGCACGGGCTAAAGGAATATTTTCTTTTAAAATTTCAGCAAGGATTGGGCTAATTATTACCGCTTCAATCGCAGAAAATAAGTTTTGTTTTTCAATAAGTTTTATATCTAATTCTTGTTTTACGGTTCTTAAATTAAAGTCGCTGTATGACATGGGGTTATCTCTAATATATTATTTTCGTTTTTCATCGTTTTATGGATTTTTACCAGAAAGCAATTTCAATATTTGAATCTAAAAGATATAGTCAATTCTATCTTAAGTGTGAGGACTGCCAGCCCTGTATCATCTTAAAATAAAATGACTATATTTCATAACTCTTCATCATGTTTAAATCTAAACCCTTAGCATGTTCCTGAATGCTGCTTTGCCAGCTCTGCTTGCTAAAAATAAAAGCACCTTTAAATTAGGCAAAATATCTTATTTTTAGTTTGCAAAGCAGAATTAGGGAACAAGGTCATTTTACATTTTCAATCACTGATTATTCTAAACTATAAGGCAAATCTTGAATTTGTAGCATGTTATCAGGCATTGATTCACAGTGAATAGATTTATTTTCCAATGCAATTTTTAATACTGCCAATAAAACATAACCGCCATTAGGATGGGTTTGCACATTGACGATTTGTCCTGCGTTCTCATCATTAACCTGCAATTTCTCACCCACTTCAGGCGCATGGTCAGCATCTAATTTAGCTAAATACATGCGGCGTTTTAAACTGCCTAAATACTGCATTCGCGCCACGACTTCTTGGCCTGTATAACAGCCTTTTTTGAAATTTAAACCACCCAAGGCTTGCCAGTTCACCATTTGTGGGACAAATTCCTCACTGAGTTTAGAATTGATTGTAGGCACGGCGGCTAAAATATCGAGTAATTCCCACGCATCATGTCCAATAGGCTGTGCTGATTCCGCTAATGTTGTCCAAAATGTTTGCATCAACTCTACATTATCATGAATAATCCAATAACGTGGACTTGAACCCGTTGGCAAATTAATCACGGTCAGGCTATTGTGCAAGGTCGCTGCTAATGGCTCAGATTCGGGTATAGCTAAATCCAATTTTTCTAACAATGCACGGCTGTTATCACCTGCAATCCCAATACAGAACAATTCATCGCTCACATCTTTTAATTGTACATCAGAACGTAACACAAACATTTTTAAGCGTTTTAGCGTGGCTTCCATACTGTCTTTAGGCAAGAACAAATAATAATTATCATGACGCTGGCAAATATAAAAACTGGTCAACATTCGACCTTTAGGCGAACACCAGGCACTTAGCTGGGCTTTACTAGGAATCACTTGGCGAATATCATTAGTGAGCTGACCTTGTAAAAAAGTTTGTGCTTCACTGCCTGTGACTTGGATTATAGAAAAATGTGAAAAGTCTGCAATTACATTGGAAGATAAGGCTAATTTTGATTCATTGGCCTGCGAACCAAAGTGAACCACTTGCCCATCAACAATAGTTGCATTTTGGGTTTGTAAAAATTCTTGCCATTGCTGCATCATTGGCGGCTTCCTTTAAACGATGTGAATATTGCTATAAGACATTATGCGGCATTGTTTAGCAAAATAAAGGATATATTAAACAGCATACTCTTAATCAAAAATATCAGGACTTAAAATTTAAAGAGCTTTTCTCATTTAGTCTGCTATTTAGCTAAGAATCATACCTCCCCCTGAATGTGTTGGGAGTGAATTCAACACTATCCTTATTCAATGGTGAATTTTTTATCTACAGAAGGACATTTTCAATGCGCATATTTTATTTTTTACTATTATTCAATTGGATACCTTGGGCAATTGCAACGCCAATTTTAGTTGACCCACAAGACCGATTTTCTCCCATAACAGCTAAACAGGGCATGATTGTCGCCAGTGAGGCTTACGCGGCACAAGCCAGTTTAAATATATTAAAACAAGGTGGAAATGCAGTTGATGCGGCAGTCACGTTAGGTTTTGCTATGGCGGTCACTGCACCCCGAGCAGGCAATTTAGGCGGCGGTGGTTTCATGTTGATTTATGATGCAAAAACTCAGAAAGTGCTCGCCATCGATTATCGTGAAAAAGCCCCAGCCCTTGCATCTAAAGATATGTATTTAGACGAAAAAGGCGAAGTGGTTTCTAAACGTAGTAAATTTACTCATTTAGCAGTGGGCGTTCCCGGAACAGTGGCAGGTCTTGCATTAGCACTGGAAAAATACGGCACAATCTCATTACAAAAAGCCTTACAACCTGCAATTCAACTTGCAACAGATGGTTTTCCCATGCCAGCCACTTTGGCAGTGGCAATCCAACGTGCAAAGCACTTACAACAATTTGCAACCAGTCGTGCCATATTCATGAAACCAGATGGCTCATTTTATCAAGCAGGTGAATTATTCAAACAAGCTGAGTTAGCCAAAACCTTGAGTTTAATTGCAGAACAAGGCACAAGTGCATTTTATCAAGGTAACATCGCCGAGCAAATCGTTGCAGAAATGCAAGCCAATCAAGGCCTAGTTAGCAAAGCTGATTTAGCCGCATATCAACCTCAAATCCGCCAACCAATACAAGGCCATTATCATGGTTATGAGGTATTTTCAATGTCGCCGCCTAGTTCTGGTGGAGCGCATATCGTGCAATTATTAAATATGTTAGAAACATTTGATATTAAGCAATCAGGACATAATTCAGCCCAAACCATTCATATCATGACCGAAGCGATGAAACGGGCGTATGCGGATCGGGCAAGCTATTTGGGTGATACGGATTTTGTTAATGTACCACTCAAAGGCTTAACTGATAAAAATTATGCAAAAAAACTAGTTGAACAATTTGATTTGCAAAAAATAACGCCGAGCAGTGAAATTCATGAAGGCCAACCCGCTGTATATGAAAGTCCTGAAACCACACATTTTTCAGTTGTGGATCAACAGGGCAATGCAATAGCGAATACCTATACGCTTAATTTCAGCTTTGGTTCTGGCATTACTGTAGCGGGTGCAGGATTTTTACTTAATAATGAAATGGATGATTTTAGTGCCAAGCCTAATGTACCTAATGCGTTTGGTTTAATTGGCGGTACGGCAAATGCGATTGAGCCACATAAACGTATGCTTAGCTCGATGTCACCCACTATCGTATTGAAAGACAATAAGCCATTTTTAATCACAGGTAGTCCCGGTGGTTCGCGTATTATTACGACAGTGGTGCAAGTGATTTTAAACGTGATAGACCACGAAATGAATATTCAAGCTGCGGTCAATGCAGCTCGGGTACATCATCAATGGTTACCAGATAAATTATTTATTGAAAATGGTCTCAGTCCTGACACAATTAATCTGTTGAAAGAAAAAGGCCATACATTAGAGTCTAGTCTCACTATGGGTGCTGCCAATAGTATTTTGATTCAACATACGGATACGAATGAACGAATTTTAAATGGTGCGGCTGATCCACGGCGGCCAGAAGGCATCGTTTCGAGCTTTTAGGAATGAATATTCTTCACGTTATGCAATTGATGATAAAAATATTCTTGTGAATTAAGCTTGGCAAAAAAAAATGGAAGACGGCGCGTGATCGTTGAGACATTCATTTTTGAGGCACACCGATTCCATCCTATATTTTCGAGTTTTCCGAAATTTTGCGTAACGTGATTTAGTTCAATGCGGGAAATGTTGCTAAATATCCTGTATATCCCGCAGCATCTTTGATATTTCGTAGTTTTTCCTGATGACTATCTTCATAAGGATGTTGGATGGTACTCATCACATAAGCCCAGCCATTGATATTAGGATAAAAATAGATTCCTGTATTTTCACTGCCATACGGTGCGGTTTGAATTCGAGTCAAAGCTTTAGTTTTTAGATTATAAGCCCACACCATATCATTCTGATGTCCCGCTCCAGTATCTTCTCCAATAATCAAAGTCTGATAAGCTGACATATAAGTAATATTATCTGGGTTTGCAATTCCATTCACATCACATTCGTTTGCGGCTAATTCATTGTCATAAGATTGCATCTGTCCCATAACCAACGCTTGCATGTTTTGTGCGACATAATGGCTGTCAATGCGGGGTTCATAGCCCACGTCCAAACGATATACCGCTCCACATTTGTTGTAAGGTAATCGAATATGATTATAACCGCCGACATCAAAGCTAGGATTCGCCTTGCCTTTGCTTGCATTATCTTCCATGCCTTTAGCAATTTCACTGATAGAAAGATATAACTGTTTGGCTTCTGGATTAAATGCCAACCCTTCACCTTTGCGGAATTCTGTTGTTGCACCCAACATCGCAGCATAACGGCGGGTTTCTAGTGCCATCGCGGCTTTTTCCATTCCTGCATTAAGCTTTAAACAACGCTGATAACGACCATATTGATCGAATCGGTGTCCGACATTGATTGAGTTAAATCCATCGGGACATTGATTATCAGAATTAGGCATTACTTTGCTAAAAATATCGTTGAATGTAATATTATTATCTAAATACGCTTGTACTTCAGCATCAGACAAATGACCCAGTTGAATCCAATTTAATTTAGCTTGCCCACCATTATCTGCTTGGATTTGTTGCCATTGTGCGGCATATAATGTACCTGCACTCAACTCTCTTGGCTGATCTGCAACAAACATAAAGAAGCCCACATTCGTTCCATCATCAGCTAAATACACGGTTTTTTCATCAGGCATCACATAAGCCAGTTCAAAGGCTAAACGTCCCATTGCATAATGCTTTTTGACCTGTGTTGTGCCTGTTTTATCAATTAATTTGATTTCAATAATATGTCCGTAATCATAAGGATTTAGCTTAAGTAAATCACCTGCATAATATCTTGCCATCGGCTCGTAATAGCTATCAATGCGTCCTGTTTTTGTATTGTGTTGTGCTGCATCAGTTTCATATTCCTCACCTCCTAAATGGCTATTCCAAGGCGTAACACTACCCGCGCAGTGCATCCAGCCGCCTTTGATGCCTGAAAAATCAATCGGGCGCGTGGTCATGGCTGTTAACAAACCTGTATCGGTATTTTGATTGAGCTGCGTGAGATACATGACTCCGGGGCGATTTTCAAAGTGAGAGATCATAAACAATTTATCTTCAACAGGAATTAAAGACGAAAAGTCATTTTTATTACTCACAATTGGTTTGCCATCTGGCATGAGGATCGGTTGCACATTGGCATCTATCAGTTGGCCAAAGGTGTGTTTACCCAATTTTGTCCCAGAACGCAAAATGGTGTTGTATTGCACAGGATACGTTTTGCCATTAATAGTGACAGCAGGTGTGGTTTGTATTTGGCGTTTTGTTTGGTCGGTCATAGGCACATCGACGGATTCAAAAACTAATGTCGGTTCAACTGCATAAACCCAACATGACAATAACCACAATAAACCTATTTTGTAATACATTACGATTTCTCCAAACCCTGCATTATTGAACAGTTCTTTACCCAGTTTAAAACGATCTAAACCATTTGAAAGCCAAGATTTAAGTAATACGGCGTAAAATTTCTTCACCTTGGGAATGATGCAAAATCACGCCAAGAATGTGCAAAGCCAGTAATGTTAGCAAAGCATAAGCGGTATAGGTATGAACTTGTTCCGCCAATAGTGCCAAATCTAGATTTTTAGCAAAAATAGTCGGTAATGGATAGCTAAAAAACTTGACACTAAAGCCATTCATATTCGACACAGCATAACCACTCATCGGCATCAAAATCATACAAACATAGAGTAAAGAAGCCACGATATGCGCAACAACACGATTCATAACTGAGATGGTTTTAGGTAACGGCGGTGTCATGCTCACCCAACGCACCAGCAAACGTAACCACACCAAACCAAATACCAACACGCCTAAAGATTTATGCCATTCGTACAAAGCCCAAGGTTCACAATCTTTGTATTCAACCATGACAAAGCCAAGCACTAAAATGCTGCTGATAGCAATCATCATGATCCAGTGGATGACACGAAGTAGTGGATGATATTTTTTTACGGTCATGGCTATTGTCCTCATGAGATATAGGTTTTTTCATTATCATCAAAAAGAAGGCTTTGGCAAGTAATTTAACTGCAACTAAAGTTTTATTACATTGCTGAGAAATGAGAAATTATTTGCAGGAGAAAATTGAATTGATGCAGAGTAATGATACCATTCATTAAGTAAAATGATTTTTGAAATTTTAAGTTAAATTACAGTATAATTCGCGACACAGTTGTTTGTAATTTAAAAATAAGGATATTTCAAAGATACTGAACCACGCCATAGTATTGAAGGTTTAAATTGTACTAATGATTACTGGATGACATTAGACTCAGATGGCCTTGGGTATAAAGCAATGGTTATTTTACTGAAAACAGCGCAAAAATTTCAACTACCTGTAACTGTAAATGTGGTTGATGACACTGATCATGAGTTTTGTCGTTTAAATTGGATGATTAATCATAAGAAGCCAGCAGGCTAAACACTAAACAACCATCAACTTATAATCGATGGTTGTCTAGTAAGGAAAATACCCTTGTTTTCTATTCTGTAAACAAATATTGATTGAAAAATTGACTAACCCGCTCTTCAAAATCATCAGCACGGCGTAAATTAAACTGGGCATGTTCTAAATCGGGTTCAACCCATAATTGTTTAGGCTGTTTGGCCGTATCATGCAAGGCAACGCCTCCTTTTGGTGCTACAACAGAGTCTAGCCCACCGACTAAAATAAACACAGGTCTGGGTGAAATATCCGCAATCACATTAATTGGCGCGAGTTCATCCACATTAATATCAGCCGTTTTTTGAATGAAATATCCCATCATATCGGTATATGGAAAGCCTTCGAGATTAGTGAATTTTGCTAAACCTGCATCCGCTGTATCACGTAATGAACCGTAAGGACTTTGTGCTACAACCGCTTTAATCTGAGGATTGCTTGCCGCGTATAATAAACCAATCGATCCGCCCATTGAATTGCCGATTAAACCAATTTTCTCAGGGTCAACATCATCACAAGTCAGTAAATAATCATAAGCGGCTTGCACATCTTTCACTTCATGCTTGCCAAATGTAATCAAATCACCATCACTTTTCCCATGCGCACGGAACACAGGTAAAATCGCCCCATATCCATGTTTTTGCAACAAACTCGCAATATGGGCAGTTTCATATAAATAACCTTTATAACCATGCAACATAATAATAGATGCTTGATTTTGTGAAGGTAAATAAATCGCTTCTAAATTCATTCCATCACTGGTTTGCAATCTGATTTTTTCATAACCTTGCACATCAAATGCAGCGAAAATTTGATCTATTTGATTACTGGGTTGGTGGTCAATTGCCTCAGCACGGCTGCTTTTAGGATAATGAGTCAGTAACTGTGCAAATTGATAAGAAATCATCAACTGTCCAGTAATAACAATACAAATAAGAATTAAGATTGCAGTTGCGAGGATTTTAAGCCAAAATTTCATGATGTTTTCGGAGCCAATTGGTCAGGACGTACAGGAACATTTAATATCTCGTCAGCAGTGTCCGTGTCTACCAACGCATTGTGCTGATTATACAAGGGCTGCTCATAATCATTCCAACCTTTTACGCCTGTTTTAAGTGATTTAACCGATTGATAACCCATGAGCTGCATCACATAAGCGGCCAATACGCTGCGATTACCTGAACGACAAATAACAATAACTTCTTTATCTCGCGCGGCCACCAATGCTGGCACAGTATCTTCGTAACCATATTCACAAGCAGATTCTAAGATGCCCCGTGGCACATTCAATGATGGATTTAAATGCACATTTTCATATTCATAAGGTTCACGAATATCTAATAAAATTGGTGGATTATCAGACTCTAAGGCATCGGCTAAATCCCATGGCATTAACTCTTGTACTTGCGGTAAACAATCTTGCACTAAATCTTGGTAGCTTTTCATAGTCATTATTATAGGTATTGCGAATGTATTAGTATTTTAGAATAAATTAATATAATTAAACAACGGCTTTTTATATTTTGGAGCTATGAATTGTTTGATGATAGGCTATCATCCCAATAGAAAAATAATAATCCTAAAAACTATAAAGTTATTTTTTACTCTATCCTAAATTGTTCAATACTATTTGCTGCCATTTTCTTATTTCAATTGAGCAGTATAATTAATCTAATACAAGGTTTTTAAACATGTTACGTTTCGCAATATTCACTTATTTGGTGTTGATGATGAGCTTTACACATGCTTCTGAAATGCAAAAATTAGTTGATGCAAACAGCCGCTTTGCGCTGGACATCTATGCACAATTGCGTAGTGAATCTGGTAATTTATTTTTTTCGCCTTATAGCATATCAACTGCTTTGGCGATGACTTATGCAGGCGCAAAATCAGATACGGCACTGCAAATGGCCAACACGCTACGTTTTTCTAATTTGGATAATGTGCATCAAGCTTATGCCGAATTACAGTCAGAACTTAAGCAATTACAACAAAATGGACATGCTAAATTGAATACAGTTAATGCAATTTGGTATGAACAGCATTATACGATTAAGCCAGATTATCAAACCTTGATTGAAAAGAACTACGCCACAGCAGATAGCAAGGTTTTAAATAAAGCTGATTTTCTGCATCAAGCTCAAACGGTTCGCAAACAGATCAATCATTGGGTAGAAACACACACTCAGGATAAAATTAAAAACCTGCTTGGTTCTGACGCAATCACGCCTGATACCATTGCTGCGTTGGTGAATGCAATTTACTTTAAAGCGGCTTGGCTACATGCGTTTAAAGCGTCGGAAACTGAAAAAAAAGCGTTTTATCTTAATGCTAAACAAAATAAGCCTGTTGATATGATGCAGCAAACCAAGTCCTTCGGTTACATGGAAAATGAGTTATTGCAATTGCTGGTATTGCCTTACCAACGTAATGATTTATCCATGTTGATCTTATTGCCAAAACAGCAGCAAGGTTTAGCTGAGTTAGAACAGGGTTTTAATTTGAAAAATTTAGCATTATGGTTGACTCAATTGCATGATGTGAAAATCGACCTAACATTGCCTAAATTTCGTATTGAATCTAGTTTTGACTTGGTTAAAACTTTACAGGAGTTAGGTATGCGTAAGGCGTTTGATACTCAACAGGCTAATTTTACAGGCATGATTGATTCCAAAGATAAATTTGCAATTTCCGCCGTTATACATAAAGCGTTTATTGATTTAGATGAAAAAGGCACGGAAGCAGCTGCAGCAACGGCAGTTATCATGACCCGCTCGGGAATGCTTGAACGTCATCCCAAACCCACAATTGAGTTCAAAGCTAACCATCCATTTTTGTTTTTAATTAAAGATAACACCACACACAGTCTTTTATTTCTAGGCAGAATCACTGACCCCACACAATAATGAATCCCAGTGAAATGTGTAAATGCGGCTCACCATTGGTTGGCGGCAATACAACATTGGTAACAATGTTCGCCAACCTTGCAAAGGTTGGATACGCTCAATTGCAAGCTTCCAATTTCTCATGTGCTTCTTATATTTACTGGGGATTTGGATGCTAACCTAATTCGGCAGACCATTTGAGTAACTTGCTAATATAGCTGAAATAGCCCCTTATTTTCCCTCCTCTATTGCTCTCTCCTCAACTTCTGTGGCAACACTATTGTTAAAAGTAGTTTATTAAAAAATCAAGCTATTATTATTTTAATTAATTCTAGAATTAACTTATTTCAGCAATAATCAAAGGTCTATTTTATCTTATGACCAAGGGAGGAAATTCAGTGTTATCACAGAGCTGGCAAGCTGTTCACTGATATGTCACACTATGAGCAATGGTGCTAAATTCTGCAATTTATCACCATCATAAAAATTAAATCATAGTTAATGAACATCCAAAGGAAATAAGCAATGTGTATCTTTTTCATTATTCTGCTTATACCCGCTATCACTCAAGCTGAAGTGATCCTCAATGGCAGACCTATGGCAAAAAATATAGATATTGCTTACGAAATTAGACAAGAATTTGGCCAAACAGTCGGTGATAATTTATTCCATACTTTTGAAACTTTTAACCTGTATGAAGGTGAAACCGCACATTTTTCTGGCCAAGACCATATTCAAAATATTATTACAAGAGTGATTGGTGGTGAAGCCAGTTTTATTGATGGGACTTTACGCTCCAGTATTCCCAATGCCGATTTCTATTTTTTAAATCCCTATGGTGCAGTTATTGGTGAACATGCACAACTGAAAACCTTAGGCAGCTTTCATTTATCCACCGCTGACTATATTAAATTAGCCGATAACGGTGAATTTCATGCCCGATTTCCTGAGCGGGATATTTTAAGTGTCGCGCCAATTACTCAATTTGGTTTTTTAACTGATAAACCCGCACCGATTACAGCTATTGGTGCAGGTGAAATTCCTCAAGAGATTGCCCAAACTTTCTATGACGATACGAATAAATTCTTATTTGAAAAAACCCGATTCCAATTACCTGAACAACAAACTATGTCTCTGATTGGAGGCGAAATTAATATCAATGGTGGCTATTTCTACAAAACAGATGATGAACGTTTACAGGGGCAAAATACACTTTTACCTGCAATGTATTTCCCCTCAGGACGTTTCAATTTAGTCAGTGTGGGTTCAAGCGGTGAGGTGAGTTTACAAGATAAAGGGATTCAATTAACTGGATTTTCCCAACTCGCTGATACGACACTAAATGACATCCATATTGCCAATGTGGGGAAGGATGGCGATGTTTTCATCTACGCCGAACAACTGCATTTTAATAATAGTGGTATCAGCTCTGATGACTATTTAGCCAAAGGTGATGCTGGAAGTGTGTCAATCCAAACCCGTAGTGATGTGAATTTTGACCATGTTTTTTTAAATTCAGATGCCTCTAGCGAAGGTAATGCAGGCAGCATATTAATTAATAGCCAAGGTGATGTGAATTTTGTTGATACGGAATTACATTCTGATAGTTTTGGTGTGGGTGAAGGTGATTCTGGCAATATCGAAGTCCAAAGCCAAGGAGACATTAATTTTACCAATAGCAATTTATATTTTGATAATTTAGGTGAAGGTAAAGCAGGTGATGTATTTATTAAAAGTGGCGCGGATATTAATTTTGATAATGTACATATCTCATCTAGTGTCACAGGCATAGGTAGCTCTGGCAATATCAATATTGAAAGTCAGGGCGATACTAATTTTTATTATCTGTATTTATATTCAAATGCGTATGGTGGTAGTGCTGGAGAGCTTTTTTTAGATAGTCGCAAAGATTTAAACATCACGCATTCACGTTTGGCTTTTGATAGTTTTGGGATAGGTGATGCGGGAGAAAGCTATTTACATAGCCAAGGCAATATTAACTTTACAGATGCTTATATTTCTTCCAATACCTATGGTGCTGGCAAGGCGGGTGATATAACTATGACCAGCCAAGAAGATATTAATTTTATTAAAAACAGCTATTTATTCTCTGTAACTTATGAGCAAGGTCATGCGGGTAATATTTCTTTGATTGCTGATAATTTAAATTTTACGAATACCACATCAGTGAGTTCAACTAGTTTTGGCGCAAAAAATACTCAAGGTGGCGATGCTGGTAACATTACAGTCAGAGTCAATGACAGGCTGCGGATTGCAGGAAATAAACAAGATGATAACGGGCTACCTAATGGCATATTCTCCAATTCCAGTGCTCAAGCGGTACACCGAATTGCAGGGCATGGTGGCAATATTGATATTGAGACCTCAAAACTATTATTAATTGATGGCGGCCAAATTGCAGTGACTTCCACAGCTCAACAAAATGCAACCAGCCAACAAGGTGGGGATATTTCAATTAAAGCCGATGAAATTAGCTTAATCGGAGTTAATTTGCACGGTGAAAATGAATATGGTTTTGGCAGTGGTATTTACGCCAGCAGTATTGGTTCGACAGATAATACAGGCGGTGCAGGACATATCAATATTACAGCGCAGAGAATGTTAATCAAAGAGGGTGCAGTCATTGAAAGTAGTACCAATAGTTATGCAGATGCAGGTAATATTAACATTGAACTCACAGAACAATTGGAAATTTCAGGTGATGCCAGTCAGGCTAAGTTATACGAACCTGGAGAAATTCAAAAAGCCTATTTAAATAACTATATACCTGATAATTATAATGAATCTACCAGCGGTATCTTTTCCAGTTCCATTAGCAAAACTGAAAAAGCAGGCAAAGGTGGGGAAATTACCATTCGTTCTCCTCAAATCTCGCTGAGTAATCAAGCAACAATCTCAACTTCAAGTCAGGGTGGCCAAGATGCTGGCGATATTGAGCTATTTGTTAAACAGCTTATTCTTAACGATCAAGCGCATATTTCTTCTGAAAGCAGTTTGAAAAATGATATTGAGGGTTATGCGGTGGCAACACCACAACTTAATGTTGGAGATATGGTAGAAGTATTAAGCTCTAGTAGAGGTGGAACAGTGACATTAAGATATATCGCAACAGAAACAGGCTTCAATCCGATACACCCTATCTTTCATGTTGAAAATGAAACCGATTTAGAATCTATCCAACGTGCGAAACATGGTGAAATTGCCTTAGTTACTTCTAGCCAACAACGATTTATGTTTGACAACGAAAAAAACTGGATCCCTTTATTTGATACCGAAGGCATTGCTCAAAATTTGGATGAAGACAGTACTGTGTTTGATGAATTACAGTCTAAATTTTTTAAAACCCAACAAGATATCCCTTATCCAGAAGGCAGTTTATTTTTAGTCAAAACCAAAGCTGGGAATCAACTTTATGCCTATGAAATCACAACTTATAAGTATCCAAACCAAACCTCTTACCAAGGCTCTTTAGAAAAATTAAACCATTATTTAATCAATGATGTTAATGAGTTAAATGAATTGGAACGAAATTATGATTTGATTACAGGCAATACCGCTATAGTCAAAAATATTAACAGTGAAGAATATTATTACTCTGGCAATGAATGGATACATATTGGCCGAAAACAGCAAATCGACTCGGTTGGCGCATTAGACTCGGTGCAACGTTCTGAACCCGGATTTACCTTTTTAAATTTGGATAATGGAAGCGAACTGATTTTCACAGGTACAAACTGGATACCATTAACTTCTAGAACAATCGTGGATACGGAACAACAGCGGGATACTTTATCTGCCCAAAATGGGGATATGGTTACAATTAGAGGGGCTGCAACAAATTTTTTCTATAATAATAGTGAATGGAATAAGCAAGCCAAGGGTGGTAATGCAGGTCTGATTCATATTGAAGCCGAGACCATTCAACTATTTAATCATTCCGAAATCACAACTGAATCAATTAGTGCAGGTGGTGGTGCAATTAATTTGAATATTACTCATCAGCTATTTTTACCGCAAAACTCTCAGATAACAACCAGCGTTCAACATGGCATTTTAAATGGCGGGGATTTATCCATCACTACGCCAACCTTTACCATTTTGGATCAAGGAAATATTCTTGCACAAGCTTATGAAGGTAATGGCGGCAATATTCAAATTACAACCAGTGGCTACTTTGTCTCACCCTATAGTAATATTAGTGCTTCATCTCAGTTTGGCTTAGATGGACACATTCACATTGATGCTCTAGGTTCATTAAACAATGAGGCTCTTGGCGCATTACCAAACAGCTTTTTTAACACCGATATTAATTTTAAACCAAGCTGTAATACAGATGATGGAAGTAGCTTTAGCTTAACCCCAAATGTGGGCATTGCTAATGTTGCATTAGATTGGCGATCTGCACATGAGTGGTAAGCAGACAATCACACTAAGAAAGCAAATAGTCAATTGTCTGTAAATTGCAGTGCATATTAGGATTGCCTACCCTCAAATAGCAAGCAATCCTAATAAACTGATTCAAATGGCTTTAGCTTTTACGAAAATGCAAAATGCCCCAAGCTAAATAATTTTTCTTACCTGCTTCAATCCAATGGCTTAAGCCAACTTTCATGCGTTCGACGTAATCTAAATTGCACACCTTGACCATTTCATCATGGCGGCTTTCTAATTCACGCAATACATAGCTATAGTGATTGATCAATTGTTCAGTCATTTCAATCGTGTTGACTGTTGCTAAACCTAAGCCATTTGCAGTTTCTTGATAAAATCCAATTGAACCGAGCGTTGCTAAATGAATTCGATCTAAAACTGGCTGCAATACGCCTTTAGGACAATCATTACTTTGCATCGGATCAGTAAAGGCAAAATCACCGCCCACCTTTAATACCCGCGCCACTTCCTGAATAACTAATTCACGTTGCCCACTATGCAAAATCGCATCTTGTGAAACCACTGCATCATATTCAGCATCGGCGAAAGGAATGGCTTCAAAACTACCATCTGTTACAGAAATTTTATCCGCCAAACCCATTTTTTCAGTCAATTCACGATTGCGCTGATTTTGGATTTCACTGAGATTTAAACAATCTACTTTACAGCCATAGGTTTTTGCTAAATAACGTGCTGTGCCACCGTAGCCAGAACCAATATCCAACACTTTTTTGCTGCTGTCTAAGTTCAATTGTTCCGCTAATTTAATCACCGTGCGATGGCTAGCTTCAAAAATGGAATCGGCTTCTGGCGTTTGATACAAGCCGATATGAATATCTTCACCACCCCAAATCGCAGCATAAAAATTATCTGCATCATTACTATTGTAATAATCACGAGATGTTTCAACAACTTCAGAATATTCAGCCATGATTAAGCATTTGCTCCTTGATCTTCATTATCATATTTTTTTTCGGCAACATGGATAAAGAAATCAGGGTCTTTACTACGATGGGTTTCTTGGAAATCGGCATAAGTTGATATAGTTTGAAAACCAACGTTCTGCATTAAGCCTTTTACATAATCTTTGCGCAGCGGAAACATATTTAAATGATAAACTGACTTATCGCTAGAAAACTCATATCTAAATCGTGCTAAACCATCATCAATATGTTCTGGTTCAGCTTTCACATTATCACCACAATAATAATAAGTATGTTTCGAGGTAAATCCTTTATCTAAAATGCCATCATAATTCCGTTGATCTAAAATTAAAATGCCATCATGATTCAATGCTGCATAAAATTCAGCCAATGCTTTACGGCGATCGCGCTCTGAAAATAAATGTGTGAATGAATTACCTAAACAGATAACCGCATCATATTTACCATGTACATCTCGGTTTAACCAACGCCAATCTGCTTGCACTGTACGTAAAATCATATTATGTTTACAGCCATTTTCAAAGGCTTTGGCTAACATTTCTGGGCTGCCGTCTGCACTCACTACTTCAAATCCTGCTTTACGCAAACGAACTGAATGAAAACCCGTACCCGTTGCCACATCTAAGATTTTTTTTGCGCCACGTTTACGCAATTCTTCAATGAAAAAATCACCTTCACTTTCTGAACGCGCTTCCCAGTCAATAAGTTCATCCCATCTTTCTACAAATGATTGAACATATTCTGATTTATATTTTCCTGTTTCGCGAACTTCAGTCGGATTATCGCCATAATTTTGACGCTCAGGGTGCTTTTCATTAGGGACAGTCATAGGTGTTCCTCCATTTATGATAGTAAGCAGATTGGCTGTGAATAATAATATGTTGATATAAAAGAGAGGACATAGATGAGAATAAAACGCAGTACAGTCGCTGCTACTATCCTAAACAATAGATTAAGATTAATATGGAAAAAGCGAGAGATTAACATCCTGTTAATTAAGTCTGAGATTCAACACAATTCAACATAATAGCGTAATTCATACCTTATTTAAAGTTTTGTAAATTAAAGACATTTTTTGAAAACCTTTATTTAGCTGTTTAAAATCATAGGCTTAAAACTTTCATGGGAAATCAGGTTTAAAATGAAAGATTAGACTTAGTCAACTGAAAAACCTAGCATTTTAAATTTTTTCTGTAAACCTTGCTGATTAGCTGATAATTTGATTTTTAAGCTACTAAATTCACGGCGTACAGGATAAGTTTTGCGCAATTGGTCAAAGTAAATCGCTGGATTGGGATGATGTAACATTTGGCGTAATAAAGCATCATCTTGACGCACATCATAGCAGGCAGTCACTGCCATTAGCAGAGCTTCAGTTTCGCTGGTTTGTTCTGAAAAGTGTAATTCTGTTACATTGGGTTGCGGCAAATAATCTTTGGCTTGCCAAGAGGCGGTATGTTGAAAATATTGACACACAGCGATGTATAACATTTCCGTGCCGCGCAATTTTCCATCAAGACTGTAACCTGCAATGTGAGGAGTGGCAATAATGGCTTTTTGCATCAGAAAGGGATTTATTGACGGTTCATGTGGCCAAACATCCAGCACCACGCTTAATTGAGGGCGGTTGATTAAACTGTAAGCCATTGCGGATTCATCAACGACATCGCCACGGGAAATATTCAATAAAATGGTGTCATCCGTTAATTGATGTAAAAAAGTTTGATTAACTAAGTGATAGGTTGGATAAAGTCCTGATTTTTCCAGTGGGACATGTAAAGTTACAATATCTGCTTGTAGTACGGTTTCTAAATCAACAAACGTTTCCGTGTTGTTTTGAGCTGCTTGCAGAGGTGGATCATTGACTAGGCAATGGACACCTAATGCTTGTAATTTTTGCAATACGTTTGAGCCAACATTACCGCAACCGATAATGCCTACGGTTTTATCCCTCAATTCGAAATTATTCTGTTGGCCAAGCACCAATAAGGTACTTATCACATATTCAGCCGCAGAGTTTGCATTACACCCTGGTGCGCTGGCAAAGCCAATATTATTTTGACGTAAGTAGTCTAAGTCAATATGGTCAAAGCCAATTGTAGCTGTACCAACAAAGCATACTTTACTGCCTTTTAATAATTGTTTATCTACTTTTGTGACTGAACGCACCAGTAAAATATCAATATCTGTTAAATCTTGCGGGGTAATATTACGTCCTTCAATCGTATGGACATCGCCAATAGTAGAGAACGCGGAAACGACTAGAGGAATATTCTCGTCAGCTAATATGTTCATTTTTTTATTAATCAATGCGGAATGGAGTGCTGGAGGAAACTCATATTATGGTTTATAAAGAGGATATTAATATATCAAGCAGAGCTTGAGAGGTTCAACCATGTGCATGAGATATTTTCCTAGAAGGTGCTATCTAAGTTTATAAGTATACAATGCTAATAGGAGATAGTCATTTTAGTCACTTGAGCAGTGCGATGGATTCATCAACAAACAGATATTAAAACTATTTTGTGTGTAATTGCTGCATCGCTTTTTCATAAGAAGTGCCACCAGATAGGACTAAAGGCATCACATCGGCCAAACGCTCAATTGCATTATCAATAGAAATATATTCATCTTGACTGGGTGGTTTTAGAACATAATTCACCACTTCAGCACGATTACCCGGATGATCGATACCAATTCTAGCACGTATAAATTGCTGTGTACCTAAATGTGCAATCGTATCTTTTAAACCATTATGACCACCTGCACCACCGCCTTTTTTTAAACGTGCTGTGCCGCAAGGTAAATCCAGTTCGTCATGTACAACAAGAATTTGTTCGGGAGTAATCTTATAAAATTTAGCTAATGCACCAATCGCTTGCCCACTTTTATTCATAAATGTGCTGGGCTTTAATAGCCAACATGAGTGACCCACTAAAGTCACACGACACACTTCACCATGAAATTTAGCTTCTTGGCGAAATTGCTCACGTGCTTGCTCAGCCAGTTTATCCACTAACCAAAAGCCCGCATTGTGCCGTGTGTTCTCGTAACGTGAACCTGGATTACCCAAGCCCACGATTAATGCAATAGACATTACTCAGCGACTACTTCTTCCGTTGCTTCAGCTTCATCGTCATCACTGCCACCACGTTTTTGAATTGAGGCAACAGGTAAATCAGATTCTTCACCTTTGACAAGACCTGGAATCACAACACCTTCTGGTAAGGTTAAGTCAGAAAGATGTAACGTTTGACCCACATCCATTTCTAACATATCTACTTCAAGATATTCAGGTAAGTCTTTAGGTAAACAGTGAATTTCAACTTCTGATGTTTGGTGGAAAATGCTACCGCCACCCATTTTCACGCCGACACAAGCCATTTCGTTGGTAAAGTGCAATGGTATGTTCATGTGAAGTTTTTCAGATTCGTTAACCCGTTGTAAATCAACATGTAAAATCGTTGGTTTGTATGGATGACGTTGTAAGTCTTTTAGTACTGCACGTTCTGTTTTGCCTTCCAACTGTACCGTTAAAATATGGTTGTAAAATGCTTCGTGTTTTAAGCTTTTGCCTAATTCATTCGCAGACAACATGATGGAAGTTGGTTCTTGATGTGAACCATATAAGATTGCAGGTACTTTGCCTTCACGGCGAAGGCGGCGGCTCGCACCTTTCCCCAAATCGCTGCGAAGTTCTGCAATTAATTCAAATTGAGCTGTTGACATTAAATGTCTCCTAAAATAAAAAAAGCCCCATAAGTGGGACAGTAAGCCGTTCTACTCTTTCGCGACCAAAAAGTAAAACAATTAATTATCAAATTGGTAACCGAATATTTGGATGTCTTTTTTATAAATCTTTGATACTTTTTCGCATGTTATATCATTATAATATTGGCGATAATCACCTTTTGACTTTGACTGATTTTCATGCCCAAAGTTTTCTAATGGGATATCTAAAGTGTGAAAAACATGCGTAATATCTTCTTGTAAAGTCTCAAACCGTCCTAAATAATCAAGCTGATTCAAGTCTATAAGCCTACTTTGTAAACGTAAATGTGAATCACAAGAGCTAATATCTAAGCTGGCAACAAAACTTACAAAATGTTCAAAAGATTGCATTTTCTCTAAGGTATGTGGATCAAAATTAAAATGGTTGCCATTAATAATTTTGCTAAACCAACAAGAAGCCAACCGATCCCAAGGATTCCGCACAAATGCAAATTTATAGTAATCTTGATAAGTATTTATAGGATAATGAAGATTATAACAATGTTCTACATCTAAAGTAATATTGTTAGATAATAAATAGTTATACATGCTACGCGTTGCCACTTTGGCGACCCGAAACCACACAAAATGTTGCTCATGACTAATGGTCAAATTATAAGGATTCGCTGACGGGAAATAATGCTGTTGTGCAAGTAGCTTATAAATATTTATAACCTGTTGGCTATTTTTATCTAATTTATTTTTGTCATCAGATCGTGACTTTAATTTTTGCCCTGACAAAGATTCCAAATTTAGGTTTTTAAATAATATTTCTAATTTTTTATGTAACCACCAAGAATATTGAGGGTGTTGCGGATAATGCTCGATGCAACGCTCCAAATATTGTAATGCTTGCCCCCAGTTTTGATGCGCCTCTGCAACTTTGGCAAGTCCAATCAAGGGGTCGACTTTATCTTCTAATATATTTAAAAGCTTTAAAAAAATCTGTTCAGCTTCTTTTAATTCATTGTTTGCATATAAGCAATTAGCAAAACCAATATATACCGAAGCAGGTTGCGATTTTTCTATAAATAATGCCTTTCGATAATATCCAATAGCAGTATGGATATCGTCTTGTTTTGCATAATTTTCCGCTTCGGTAATATAGTTTTGACTATTTAACATTCTATATCGGATTAAAGTTTACTCCATAAACATGGAGCTAACAGATTCTTCTTCAGAAATACGGCGCATGGTTTCTGCTAACATTTCAGCAGTACTTAATTGGCGAATTTTGCTGCATTGTTGAGCAGCTTCACTCAATGGAATCGTATCTGTGACAACCAATTCATCCATTTGTGAATGTTCAATATTATGCACGGCTTTACCTGATAAAACAGGATGTGTACAGTAGGCCATAACACGCACAGCACCATGTTCTTTTAGTGCATTTGCAGCCAGACATAATGTGCCTGCGGTATCAACTAAATCGTCTACCAACACACAAACACGACCTTCAACATCACCAATAATATTCATGACTTGAGCAACATTAGGACGTGGACGACGTTTATCAATAATTGCCAAATAAGCATCATCTAATTGTTTTGCAAACGCTCTAGCGCGTACTACACCACCAACATCGGGTGAAACTACCATTAGATTTTCATAATCATGTCGCCAGATATCACCTAATAAAATGGAGGATCCGTAAACATTATCGACAGGAATATCGAAAAAGCCTTGAATTTGATCAGCATGTAAATCGACAGTTAATACGCGATCAGCACCTGCTTCAGTAATCATATTGGCCACTAATTTTGCGGTCACAGGTACGCGGGCTGAACGAGGGCGACGATCTTGGCGGGAGTAACCAAAATAGGGAATTACAGTGGTAATGCGTCCTGCAGAAGAACGTCTGACAGTATCCACTAATACTAATAATTCCATTAAGTTATCATTGGTAGGTCTACAGGTGGGTTGCACAATAAAGACATCTTTACCACGCACATTGTCTTGGATTTCAACACTGATTTCATCGTCACTAAAACGACCGACAGAAGCTCTGCCAAGGGGTATATTCAGGTATCCGACAATTGCTTTGGCTAACTCAGGGTTGGCACTACCCGTAAATACCATCATGCGGCTAGACATATTTGGAATTTCGCTTGTTGTATTGGTAGGTGAAATGGATGCTTAAGAAAATGGCTGGGGTACCTGGATTCGAACCAGGGCATGACGGGATCAAAACCCGTTGCCTTACCGCTTGGCTATACCCCAATAATTTGAGACTTATTATAACAAATATATTACAACTTGTTAACTACTGCAGGCGAACTATTTTTGCCTTGTGAAACAAAACCTTGCCACTTACTCGGAAGTGCTGCAAGTATCTGTTGTGCTTGCTCTTGTGTTTTACATTGCGTAAAGATACAAGCTCCTGTTCCTGTCATCTTAGCTTGGTTAAACTGGTCTAACCAATCCATTGCTTCCTTAACTTCAGGATAGAGATGACAAACTACAGATTCACAAACGTTTGAGCTGTGCCCTGCAAGAAAGTGCGCCATTGTAATGGGGTGTTTATTTCTTGTCAATAGTTTGTCTGAAAAAATTTCACCTGTTGCGACGTGACAGTTTGGATGAATTACTAAAAACCAATCTTCTGAAAGATTTATAGGCTGTAATTTTTCACCAATGCCCTCAGCCCATGCTGATTTTCCATAGATAAAGATAGGCACATCCGCGCCAAGTTGTATGCCTAGCTGTTGTAAAACCTGTTTTGATAGGTCTAATTCCCATAATTGATTCAGAGCCAATAAGGTTGTTGCTGCATTTGAACTGCCACCACCCAGACCGCCACCCATAGGAATTTTCTTGCGTAGTTGAATATCCGCACCTAATGAGGTTTGGGTGTGTTGCTGTAGCAGTTTGGCCGCTTTCACAATTAAATTATCTTCACTGGCTAAATCTGTATTGGTTTGACAATGAATCTTGCCATCATCCCGTACAGAAAAATCTAACTCATCACAATAGTCTATAAATTGAAAAATAGTTTGTAGCTCGTGATAACCATCAGGGCGACGACCTGTAATGTGTAGAAATAAATTAAGTTTGGCAGGCGCTAACCAAGTTTGTATTGTGTTCATATAATTTGCCAATATTTGTTTTTAGATGAGTATTTCTATCATTTATAGAATTCGTTATTTTTAAAGAGCTAAGCCCACCATACATCAAAGTCAATATCCAATTTAAGCTTGGCAAGGTTCTCCATGGTTATGTAGTCTAGCAATGGTCCACCATTACCAGAAGTAGATTCCCAAAAACAAGAAAGATTAGTTGTCCGACCTTGTTT
>JADGDW010000214.1 GCA_016744725.1 Candidatus Albibeggiatoa sp. nov. BB20
CATATTTGACAACTCTGTCGCTGTTGCTTGACCAAAGCTTGCGCTTAAATAATCTGTGTATATGTTTAATTCTTCTTGCTTCATACTTACTTATCTTATCTTATCTTATTTTAATTTGGGATTCTTTGCGTAACTTGAGTTAATTAAATCAGCAACTTGTAAAATCCAATCTGAATTGTTACTCATTTTGCAGATAAGAAACCATAAAACAGTAATGATGCCAAATATTTTCTCTCTGGATTTTTGGTCCAAATTTAATCTTTCAAAATACGGTGTAGATAAAACATTTAAGGCATTGTTATTATTTTGATTCCAAATGCGTGAATGATGGGCGCATCTATTTCTTAAAATATTGATTTCTTGCAGCCAGTTGGCTATTTTTTTCACATCTTTGGGATTTAAACTAAGCCTTTGTGCAACTTTATTCTGATATTTACCATTAAGCATTTTAAAATAATGTGACGTTGTGCCAAAATCCCATGTTTCAACCACTACCCAAAACGGTAAATCTCGTTGTTGGTTTATATGCCAACGAATACAGTCTTCTTTACTTTTTGAGATATTATGGGTTTGTTTTTGAGACCATATTTCCCATGAAGATGGTTTACCATTGTAAGGTTTTTGAAATTTTGGATGGATAAACTTTTCTTTTTTGTAAGCTAGAGGATCAGAAAAGCCTAATTCATGAGCAATAATGGAACGTATATAAACTTCAATTCGTTCAATCGCATCAAGCATCAATTGACGTAATTTTTTATCAAATAAATATAAATCAAATATGGTATCAAATGAAGTACCTATAATAAATTGATCATGTCTTGCAGGGATATTCTTGGAAGAAAAGAGGACTTCATTATTTTGGTCTCTTATTATCTCACGGCATATATACCAGTAGCCACTTAGACGATAATAACCTACTTGTGATAACTTTCTTTCTGCTCTCGCAAAATCTTCAATTATCATTCCCCTACTTGAAAGAATTTGAACTAATTCAGTATAGGATTTAAAGGGTTTGGTTGGAGAGCTGCGTTGAGTCAATGTGATGACTATAATAATGTAGACAGGAATAAAAAAGGACGGCTCAAACTTAATACTAAAATACATCAACACCAGAGGTATTGGGCACTGTTAAAACAAGTTTAATAGAGAGTTTGTTTTTTGTCAACGGCTTACAACAAAAGCATAGTCTAAAACAAGCATCAATAATATGGAGCGTCTCATCTTTCTAAATAGTATGTAGGATGGATAAGCGATAGCGTCATCCGTCAACGCTGAAATATCCCATTCCTCATATTTCCAATTTAATATCAAAACTTTAGATATGTTTGTGTTCCCAAAAGGTGTATGACGCTGCGCTTATACACCCTACGCGGGCTATTGATTTTAAATATTGCAACAACTCTAGTATGTAGGATGGATAAGCGATAGCGTCATCCGTCAATGCTGAAATATCCCACTCCTCATATTTCCAATTTAATATCAAAACTTTAGATATGTTTGTGTTCCCAAAAGGTGTATGACGCTGCGCTTATACACCCTACGTGGGCTATTGATTTTAAATATTGCAACAACTCTAGTATGTAGGATGGATAAGCGATAGCGTCATCCGTCAACGTTGAAATATCCCATTCCTCATATTTCCAATTCAATATCCAAATTTTAGATATGTTTGTGTTTCCAAAAGGTGCATGACTCTGCGCTTATACACCCTACGTGGGCTTTTCAATAAATTATGTAAAATCTATTTTTAAGGTATATTTGATTAATTATAGTATTTTAAATGCTTTAAATTTGCTTCTACTTTAATGAATATACTATATGGAGTAAAATAGTATACTACAGAAGTATATTTCTTTATTGTTAAGAGAGATTTATTATTATGACCAAAATATTCTGCATCAGCGCTGGCCAATTAATTGTAAAAAAAGCAGACAATATTATAAACAGAAGAAATCGCTATTTAAATTATGGTTTGCTTTCATTAGCAACAGAACTAAAAGAAGCAGGTTTTGACACAATTCAAATACAAGGAAATTTTGATGCTCCAAAAAAAACATTGCAAACATGCAAGCAGCATGGGATTGAATATACAACTTCTCCCATTCTTATTTCTATTCCAAGTTTTTATGCCATACCATGGGTTAATGAGTTTATATCGATAGTAAGGTCAATAAAATTAAAACAAAAAATAATCATTGGTGGAAGATGGGTTATAAATGACCATCCTGAATTTTTAAGAAAATTAATTCCAGATGCAGATTTAATTGTTTCAGGCATCGCAAACGGAAGGATTATAGATATTGTAAGAGGCTTTGATTTTCCTCAAAACAAGCCAAGTAATAGTTATCCTAGACTTGATTATACATTACTTCATGAAAGAAATCTGTATCAACCAAGCATAGAAATATCAAGGGGGTGTGGCAAAATGTGTACATTTTGCCAAGAAAAAAATGAAAAACTACAACCACTAAAACAAGCTCAACTAGTAATTAATGAAGCAAAAGAAATAATTCTTAATGATAATTTAAAAAAAATGTCTCCTTATTTCGAAGCTTCAACATTTGCTCCAAATGGCAAATGGGCTGAGCAATTATCAAGTTTAATATATCAATCGTCACTGGATTTAAAGTGGAGAGCTGAAGCTAGGGTAGATAGTATTTTACCAAAACGGTTAGAGGTATTAAGTAAAGCAGGATTAAAAGTGTTAGACCTTGGTCTTGAAAGTGCGTCCCCTAGACAACTTATTAGAATGAAAAAAACAGAAAACCCCTCAATTTATTTATCAAAAGCCTCTGATTTATTAAAAGCCGCATTTGACCACAATATATGGGTTAAAATTAATATTTTAATTTCAGCTGGTGAGTCTTGTAAAAGTATTGAACAAACAATTAACTGGCTAGATTTGCATAGCAAATACATCAAAGGGATTTCTGCAGGTCCTTTAATTATATTTGGTTTAGAACATTCTAAAAAATATATCATTGATGAAATTGAAAATTATGGAGCAACTTTAAGCCATAGTCCAACTGATGGAGTAACTAATATAAATCCAAGCAAGGAAATAAATTACAAAAGATCAATTGAAATTTCACAATATATTAGCAAAAGACATATGAATGCTGATGACTATTATCAATTAAAATCATTTTCTTATTTTTCTAGAGACTATGAATATAATGATTTTATTACTGATATACTTTCAACAAATACAATTTTAAGCTTTGATACAACAGAAATAAAGTGTCAAGCAGTTGCATATCCTCAACTTTACTAACAATTTTTTTACCATACATACTATTATAGCAAGCTCTACTTGATACATTAACTCTTGAAACTGAGCACTTGGTAATAAATCATCATTTTCGCTCCCACACAATTGTAGGAACGAGTAAAAATGATTTTAAACGACAAAAACTAATTAATACGTGGGTCTAATTCACCTGCTTTATAACGTGCGAACATGGTTTCTAAAGTGATAGGTTTGATTTTAGAAGCTTGTCCCGCTGTGCCGAACGCTTCATAACGTGCTTTACAAATTTCAGCCATCGCTTTTCTGGATTCACCTAAATATTTACGTGGATCGAAGTTTGACGCATTGTCGTGCATATGTTTACGGATAGAACCCGTTGAAGCCATACGCAAATCAGTGTCAATATTCACTTTACGCACACCGTGCTTAATCCCTTCTAGGATTTCTTCTACAGGCACACCATAAGTTTGACCCATCTCACCACCGTGATCGTTGATGGTTTTTAACCATTCTTGAGGCACTGAAGAAGAACCGTGCATCACTAAGTGAGTGTCAGGAATACGCGCATGGATTTGTTTAATCCGTTCAATCGCTAAAATATCACCTGTTGGTGGACGAGTGAATTTATACGCGCCGTGACTTGTACCAATTGCAATTGCTAAGGCATCAACACCTGTTGCTTTCACGAAATCAGCCGCTTGTTCAGGGTCAGTTAATAATTGCTCTTTGTCTAATTTGCCTTCTGCGCCAGAGCCATCTTCTTCACCTGCTTCACCTGTTTCTAATGAACCTAAACAGCCCAATTCACCTTCAACTGAAACACCACAAGCATGTGCCATATCAACAACCGTTTTAGTCACATCAACGTTGTATTCATAGCTAGAAGGGGTTTTCATATCCGCCATCAAAGAACCATCCATCATCACTGATGAGAATTGACTTTGAATCGAACGCATACATACCGCAGGTTCTGAGCCGTGATCTTGGTGCATCACTAATGGAATGTGTGGATATTGCTCTAAGGCAGCCACGATAAGGTAACGCAAGAACGGTTCACCCGCATAAGAACGCGCACCCGCTGAAGCTTGTAAAATCACTGGGCTGTTGGTTTCGTCAGCCGCCATCATAATGGCTTGGACTTGTTCTAAGTTGTTGACGTTAAACGCTGGAACACCATAACCATTTTCTGCGGCATGGTCTAATAATTGACGTAATGAGACTAACATTGTTTCTCCTCAATTTTGGAAGTAAGTTTTAGGAATGAAATTTTTAATAGTTTTTAGTCACACCTGATTGAATCAATTCATCTCAATCATTGGCTTACCGACACAGACGATTTTCATCATATTTGTGCCGCCTGAAATCCCTTTCATATCTCCTTTGGTGATAATTACTAAATCACCTTCGCTCACCGCACCAAATTGTAATAATTTATGAATAATTCTCTCATTCACTTGCACCACGTCGACCCCACAAATATCTAAAACAAGAGGACAAACGTCTCTGAATAAACTCATTTTAGCGCAAGTGCTGGCTTGGCGAGACATTGCAAAAATTGGGATGCTGGAATTAATTCGTGACATCCACAATGGCGTTGCACCTGATTCCGTTAAGGCTGCAATCGCTTTTACTTTCAAATGGTTAGCCGCGTACATGGTTGACATTGCAATCGCTTCGTCAATCCGCCCAAAGGTTTTAGTAATCCGATGGTCAGAGGTGTTTGACATAGGATGCTTTTCAGCTTCACGACAGACACGCGCCATGGCTTTGACTGCTTTATCAGGGTTGATACCAACGGCTGTTTCACCTGATAACATCACCGCATCTGTGCCATCAAACACGGCATTGGCTACGTCCGAGACTTCGGCACGGGTTGGAATCGGACTATCAATCATTGACTCCATCATTTGAGTCGCGGTAATCACTACTTTATCATGTTCACGCGCAGCTTTAATCAAACATTTTTGTGCTGCGGGTAATGATTCATCACCAATTTCCACCCCCAAATCACCCCGAGCTACCATAATGGCATCGGAAGCTTGAATGATTTCAATGTGGTTATCCATTGATTCAGCGCGTTCCATTTTTGCAATAATACTGGCTTTGCTGCCTGCCGCTTTTAATAGTTCACGCGCTTGATGAATATCTTCGGCACAGCGTGGAAAGGATACCGCGACATAGTCCACTTGTAAATCAGCAGCGACTAAAATGTCTTGGCGGTCTTTGTGGGTCAGGGCATCCGCCGATAAACCACCACCAAGGCGATTGATGCCTTTATTATTGGATAATACACCGCCGACTTTGACTTTGCAGTTGATTTGCCCGTCAACAACATCTTTCACTTTTAAGACAATCCGTCCATCGTCTAGCAATAGAACATCGTTTTTGCCTACATCTTTGGGTAATTGTTTATAAGCAATCCCCACTTTTTCTTGTGTCCCTGCATTAGGTGCAAGTGTGGCATCAAGGATAAATTTATCACCTTCTGCAAGGGTAATTTTATCTTTTTCAAAGCGGTCAATACGGATTTTAGGTCCTTGCAAATCAGCCATAATCCCTACAATTCGACCTGCAAATTTGGCACGTTCTCGCACCAGCTCAGCACGTTTACGGTGTTGTTCAGATTCACCATGTGAAAAGTTGAGCCGCACAACATCAATGCCTGCTTCAATCATTTTGTCGAGCATGGCAACTTCATCAGTAGCAGGCCCTAAGGTGACGACAATTTTGGTGCGTTTAAATATGGTCATTATTAATC
>JADGDW010000215.1 GCA_016744725.1 Candidatus Albibeggiatoa sp. nov. BB20
CGATTGGCTTGGTCAAATAATCGCTTGCCCCTGCTTCAATGCACTTATTCTTATCCCCTTTCATCGCTTTTGCTGTGAGCGCAATAATTGGGAGTTTTTTGAATTTCTGCATCTCTCGAATTTTGCGCATCGCCTCATAACCATCCATCTCAGGCATCATAATATCCATTAATATAATATCGATATCAGGATTCAGTTCCAACAAACTTAACGCCTCAACACCATCATGAGCAATAACGATTTGCATCTCTTTATGTTGCAGAAATGTTTGCAAGGCAAAAGTATTACGTACATCATCATCCACCAATAATATTTTTTTGTTAATCAGCGTATTTTTCTTGTTTTTAAGCCGCTTGGCTTCACCTTCAGCAACTGTTTTTTCAAAGCAAAGTTTGGCCTGTTCCGCCAATGATTCAAAGGAGAAAATAAAGTCTATTTTTAAGTTGGGATATTGAATGGTTTGTTGTGCTGAACTAGGTAACTCTAAAGAGCTGTATATGATAGTTGGAATTTTTGATAGTTGCTCATCTTGGGTCAAATAATCAAACAACTTGATTTCATCAATTGAAATACTGTCTAAATCCAACATGATACAGTAGCAAGCATTTTTCTTAAGCTGTGTAACCGCGTGATCTTGATGGGCAATGATAATAAATTCCACCTCTTGACAATGATCAAAGTATTGGTTTAATTGCTCTGCCCATTGAGGATTATCTGTAATTAATAAAATGGGTTTGGCGTTTTCAATATCGCTAACAGGTAATATCGTATTGCTTGTTATTAAATCAACAATATGTTCTGGTTCTTTGGTTGTGACATTCGCATCAGGTATCACTGGCGGTAAATAAAACGTGAATGTTGACCCCTGATTTTTGGCACTATCTATCGTAATATCTCCTCCTAACAAACGTGCCAATTGACGGGAAATAGATAAACCTAAACCCGTACCACCATATTTGCGACTGGTTGAACCATCTGCTTGTTGAAATGCCTCAAAAATCACTTGGAATTTCTCTTTAGCAATCCCAATACCTGAATCAACCACTTGGATACTAACGTAAGGCTTATTATCTTTGAAAAAATCGGTTTGTTGATAATCAACAATAAGCTTAATGCCACCTTGATGGGTGAACTTAAACGCATTGGATAATAAATTATTCAACACTTGCTTCACTCGAAGTACGCCAGAATAGATTGTTTCAGGTACGCGCGAACTGATTTCAATGTCAAAATTAATCGATTTTTTCGTAGCAACCGCTCTAAATTTGCTATCAATGGATTTGTTGATTAATTCACGTAATGAGAAATTTTCTGGCTGAATTTCAACTTTGCCAGATTCCACTTTGGATAAGTCTAAAATTTCGTTAATTAAATCCAGCAAATCCGCGCCCGCACTGTAAATTGTTTGCATATAATCTGCTTGTTCTTCAGTTAAGTTCCCTTCTTCATTTTCCGCTAAAATTTGTGACAAAATCATAATAGCATTCAATGGGGTACGTAACTCATGGGACATATTAGCCAAAAATTCTGATTTATATTTGCCCGACACTTCCAACTCATGTGCTTTGCGCTCAATTTCTATTTGAGTCACTTTTAACACATCATTTTTCTTACGGATTTCATCTTTTTGCTGTTCTAAATCTTCGGTGCGTAATTCAAGCTGCTCATTGGCTTCACGCAATTCTTCCTGTTGGCTTTGTAATTCTTCTGATTGGGCTTGTAGCTCTTCGTTAACTCTTTGTAATTCCTGTTGTTGACTAAGCATTTGATGTGATTGTTCTTCAAGCTCTCGGGTTTGCTGTTGGCTGTTGTTTAACAATGATTCCATTTGAGTACGAGATTCGGCTGTATTGACTGAAATACCCAAAGCAGGCATGACTTGATTTAAGAAATTTAAATGCTGATGGGTAAATTCACCTAAAGTAGCAAATTCAACAACGCCTTTTAATTGGCCTTCATATAAAAAAGGTGAGACTAAAATAGATGCTGGGGGCAACTCTCCTAAACCTGAACTGATACGCACGTAGTCAGAATTAACATCTGTTAACACAATCATTTTACGTTCGTAAGCGGCTTGTCCCACTAAACCTTCTGTTAGATGAATTTTGTTATTGATTTGTTTGCGCCACACATAAGCATGGGATGCAATCATTTTCAAATAACCATCTTCATTATCTTCTGGGCTGTATAAATAAAATGCACCCACCTGTGCACCAACATAAGGAGTCAAAAAATTAATTACATTTTCGCCTAGCATGGCAACACTTTGCTCACCACTGACTTTCTCATTTAAATTATTTAAACCTGTTTTTAGCCAATCTTGTTGTGCTTGTTCATCACGCATTTCACGTAGACGGTCAACCATTGCGGTTAAAGATTTACCTAAAATATCTTGCTCTGATAATACGGTAATATTAACGTCTAAATTACCTTCTGCGATATTTTCAGCAGTATTGGCTGTATCACGAATATTGTTCTGCATTTTACGAATAGAATCAGATAATTGCCCGATTTCACCTTTATCAGATAATTGAATTTCCGCACTTAAATTACCATTCGAAATATCTGTAATCAGTTTAATTATTTTCAGAATTGGTTTAGAAATACTACGTCCGACTAAAACGGCAGCTAATCCAGTGACCAGTGTGAGAGAAAGAATCAACAAAACTAAAAAATTACGCAACGAGTATATGGGTGCAGCAATATCTTTGATCGGTGCTAAACCAATAATGCTCCAATCCAAAGCATGATTAATCCCAAACTCTTCCATATCAGCAAAACCTGCGACCACGTGGTCATTATCGGCATCAATATACAGTGCACTACCATCTTCACCTTGATTGCTGAATGATTCGAGCAAATCAGGCTTATTTTTTAAATCTTTAAACGGTTTGAGTAATTGTGAATTTTTATCAGGTGTCACCACAACTAAGCCATCATTATCCACGATATAAACGGATTTATTACCGATAATACTGTTATCAAAGTGAACCACAATTTTTTCAACTGCTTTCAAATCCAGTTCAATGATGAGCACTTTAATCACATTAATATTTGAGTCATCAGTAATCGGTGTCATCAAAATAACTTTAAGACCTGTATCAAATTTAAGTGCATTACTCACCAGTACATCGCCCTGATTTGCAGTCAAACTGCGTTTAAATAATTCAGTAACTTCCTCTAAATTAAGAGTTTGAATATGTTTTGATATTTTATTTTTATCCAAAGCTGCAGCAATAAATTCTCCTGAAGGCAAAACCACGTAAATATCATGTAATAAATTATTTTCGACTTGGACTTCTTCTAAATATTGATTGATTTTGGCGGTATTGTCATCCTCCAGCAAATCTGCCTGCGATAACATTTTAATATCAGTAATACGTTGATAAAAAAACTGGTCAATACTATGCCCAGCTTGAATGGCTTGAGCAGTTAAATTCTGTTGAATATTAGTGATTAAAGCTTCGGTGAATAGAGAAGAAGCAACGAAATAAACAATAATCAATGGAATAAGGGCTAATAGCAATGCCATTGAAATAATTTTTGCCGATAAACTGGTTAATTTAAACATTTGAACTGATCCATATACTGTGGCTTTATCCGCTATTAAGCAAAATTCTTACCTTACATAAGGTATTTTAAAATTAACGTAATGCTTGTTTTGAGGATAATTTTCATTATCGATAATGATGTTAAATTCTATCATGTTTTGAACTTAATTATGAAAAACAATTCATCATAAATAAAATGTATCATCATGACAAATAAAGATTTATTAGACTAAACCATCTGTTTTATTCAAGTCTATATGGTTTAGGAATAGCGTTGGATAAAGATTGGAATTGAGAAAAAATGGGGCGTAATATATTTTTGGTAGTCTTAGACACTGCTGGAAAGCCTGTTTAGCAGGTTTCAAGAAATAGGTATAGAGCTAGAAATATATTTAGGTGATTTGATAGGTATGCGATGAGGATTATTTAGCAGAATTACGGCTAAACCCAAAAAACTCACACTTGATGTCTTTGAAAATCGAAATGAAGGTTTTTGTCAAAAAATGCAAGAGTATTGGATGAATTTTTACTTATAATTTGTCATTTTAGATAACACCTAAACAGTATGAAGACCTTACTTGCAGCATATGATTCATATTCCTATACTTATAGTGGCAGTGGGCATCATTCACAGAATTTTCCATAAGTCACCATTATGTAATACCCGTTTTGATAAAAAAATATTCTATTTTGATAATGATTCTTGTTTGTATTATTACAATATATTAGTTTTTAGTTTGTCTACAATTTTTATTTACATTGGAAAATCTGCCTCTAAAACTGTTGAAAATCATATTGGAGCTGTTTGGTATTTTATTTATAGTCACTTTATTTTAAAGTGATACAGGACTGGCAGTCCTTATTTTTAAAAGCAATTGATATTTAAAGAATTTCAGGACTGCCAGTCCTCGCACTTAAGATAGAATTGACTATATCATTACAACTAAAAACTTTATCCCGACCCTAAAAAAATAATATATGATTAACTGCATTATGGCACTACCTTTTTTTGTAGCTGGTGGTTGCTTAGTTGGTTTCTTTCGTTATTTAGCACCAATGATTGAGAATACTCCCTAATATAGAGTAGGCTAGTAATATAAAATATTATCAAAGTGTTTTTTGAGCAACAAGAATTAAATGCTAAATATCATTTGGCTATATTAATTTTAACTTTGATTGAAATCTGAGCAATACTCAACAAGCGATGACCCATTAATTTATATTTATCATGCTACAAAAAATTGCGCCAACTATTAATTCTAAAAAATCACACGATCTTCATCAACCTGATAATCTTTTATTAAAGATGCTTTCTTGACTCAGCAGGCTCTAATACACCACATATAACTTACATTAAAGGATTGATTTATGAAGATATTTAACTATTTGATGTTGCTTTTATTGCTTACGTCTTGTACAGGAAAATCTCATCATCAAACACCTATTAATATTGCAATGGAAGCCGCTTGGATTGGCTATATCCACGTCATTGTTGCCCAAGAAAATGGTTTTTTTGTCAAACATGGTGTAAATGTAAATTTAATAGGAGCTTTGGATAGTTTAGAAACCATTGAACTTTATAAAACCAGACAAGCCGATGGTTTATTCGATGTATTTCCTGATAGCATTATTTTGAATGCAGAAGGCTATCCAACTCAAGTGGTTATGGTAGTTGACTCTTCTTTTTCTGCTGATGGTATCGTAGCCAAACCTGAAATTAAAAGTTTACAAGATTTAGCTGGCAAAACTGTTTCTTTTGAAGAATTAAATAGTTTTTCACATCTGTTTGTGATGAAATTATTAGAAAAAGCAGGATTAGAAGAAGGCCAATTTAAGGCTATGACGATTGCGGGTTCTGAGGCGCTGAATGCTCTAAATCAGGGACATGTAGATGCGGCTTATACCTATGAGCCCACATTGAGCCAAGCTCTCAAATCAGGTTATCGGTTTTTGGCTAAGGCTGAAGATATGCCTGGTATGATTACAGACATCTTGGCATTTCGGGATACCGTTGTGCAACAACATCCCAATGAAATTAAAAAAATTATTGCAGCAATTTTAGATGCTAGAGACTATGTTCAGCAAAATCCACAAGAAAGCCTAGCCATTTTTGCACAATATAACCAAGTAAATGCAGAAGAATTTATAGTAGGATTTGAGGGTTTACATTTTCCTGACTTAGAAGAAAACTATTTGGCTTTACAATCTGACGGTCTATTGTTTCAAAGTGGATTAGATATTATTGATTTTTACCATACCAAAGGACAAATAATACAATCACCTGATTTAGAAGTAGTGATTAATAAGCAGTTTATCCAGCTATTATCGAAAAAATAATTTACTGTTGTGATATGTTATTAATAGCCATGATTTCATAGTTTAATAGTCTGGTAT
>JADGDW010000034.1 GCA_016744725.1 Candidatus Albibeggiatoa sp. nov. BB20
AAGCGATACAGCACTAGCAGCCCTTATTTTTAATAAGTGATTAATATTTAAAGAATTTCAGGACTGCCAGTCCTCGCACTTAAGATAGAATTGACTATAGTATTAAAAATAGTTTTTAAATGATTATTTATAGATGTCAAATGGGTTCTATATGATATTAGTTACATAAAATATGTTCTAGGTAGCCAATAGTGACGTGACTATCCAATTGGATTTTCCCAACCATTAGATTATTGATTACCAAATTCTGAGTTATCTTAAATCTCCAAGTTTTGGAATGAACATTCCTATCCTGAAAATCTTTTCATCCTGATTTAGACAAACTCCCCCTCAAACATTGCAATTATTTGTTTTGCAGTAGATCGTGTTAGGAATAGAAAAATACAGTCAAAACCTGCCAAGCGGAAACACCTGACAGGCAATGATTACTGATTAGCTTGCAACAATGCGCTTTTTAACATAACTACCAGGAGCCTCTTCTAAAGCGGCTAATTTTCCTGCACCTGGTGTACGTGCTTCCACTTCTTCACCTGCATGACCTTTAGCCCAATCAGCCCAATCAGGCCACCAAGAGCCTTCATTTTTCTTCGCACCTTTAATCCAAGTATCAGGATTTTTAGTGGTTTTGGCCTTGTTATTAGTCAAATAGAAATATTTATTTTTGTCAGGTGGATTAATGATACCTGCAATATGACCTGAACCGCCTAACACAAAACGGACAGGCCCACCCATCAAGTTTGTCCCTTCATAAGTCATTTTCCAAGGGGCAATATGATCGTCATGTGTAGACACAAAATAAGTTGGAGTCTTAACCTTACTTAAGTCAATATCCACGCCATTTAAAGTGATACCATTTGGCTGTTTTAACACATTATCTAAATACATATTACGTAAGTAGAAACTGTGCATTTTTTCTGGCATACGAGTGGAATCAGAATTCCAATATAACAAGTCAAATGCGCTGGCCTGATTGCCTTTCAAATAATTATCAACATAGAAAAACCAAACTAAGTCATTCGGACGCAACATATTAAATGTGCCCGCCATTTCGCTGCCGTCTAAATAGCCTTGCTCCGCCATTTTTTCTTCAATAGCACTTATTTGATCTTCGTCGATAAACAATTTTAAATCACCCGGATCAGTGAAATCTAACAATGTTGTAAAATAGGTTGCGCTGACAATACGTTTATCATTTTTAGTCGCCATATAGGCTAAACTGGAGGCCAATAAAGTACCACCAATGCAATAACCAATCGCATTAACTTCTTTTTCACCCGTTGCTTGCTCAATGACATCCAATGCTTCAATAGGCCCTTCAAGCATATAATGTTCAAATGACTTGTTCGCATAGCTTGCATCAGGGTTAACCCAAGACACAATAAATACGGTGTGACCTTGGTCAACAGCCCATTTGATAAAAGAATTCTTTGGACGTAAATCTAAAATATAAAATTTGTTAATCCAAGGTGGAATAATTAATAATGGACGTTTATAGACCTTATCTGTGCTGGGAGCATATTGAATAAGCTGCATTAAGTCATTTTGATAAATCACTTTGCCCGGTGTCATTGCGATATTTTCACCGAGTTCAAAAGCTTCCAAATCACTCATCTTAATATTTAATTTACCTTTACCGCGCTCTAAATCTTCAAGGAAATTATTCAAACCATCTAATAAATTTTTACCGCCTGTTTCCAGTGCTAATGCCAATACTTCAGGATTTGTTGCAGCAAAGTTGCTCGGTGCTAAAGCATCAATAAATTGTTGAGTATAAAATTCAACTTTACGGGATTGATTTTTATCCGTATCTAAGTCAGCCATTGCAACCACGTCGTGCAACCAACGAGCCGTCATCAAATAAGCTTGTTTGACATAATCAAATACAGGAGATTGTTCCCATGCGTCATTATTAAAACGACGGTCGCCACGTTCAGGTGCAATGTAAGGAGACAAATCAGGATTCAATGCACGTTGAGTTACATTTTCAAGCAGTTTATAATGCTCAGTCCAGTACGAAATCTGGGCATTAACAAGTTGTTCGGGGTTAGTTAATAATTTAAAGTTAAGTTCTTGATACGCTTCACTGATATTCAATGGGTCAAGGTTGAATTTAGGAAGTTTAGCGGCGGTTTGCTGTTTCACTGCTAAATGATTAATAATATTTTGGCTACGTTCAAAGATTTGTTGCCACGTTGCTAAAATTTCATAAGGCTCATCAGCATCTAGCAAAGGGGTATCCGCGCCAGTTTTTTGGGTCATATAAAGTTCCTCATTATAGAATTTACGTTTTTTGTGCAATGCACAATATAACTGAGTATCAAGCTGTTAGCAAGTTATTTGCTACTTAGCCTGCAATGCTAAATTATATTGTTTCCAAGTTTCAAGGCTGTAAAAGAACCCAAATTCGAACTGATTGAGATAAACTCAAGCAGCAATAGCCTCATAATGGCATAGAGAGTGAAAGTCTGGGCGAGATTTAATAGAATTAAAGTCGAGACCTAAGTTATGAGGAAAAAGGCAGTAGGGCATTGTTGCCTGCATGGCATGAATAGATAATCTATAATAGTAATGAGCTGTTTTCTACAATATCATTGTGTATCAGGAAGCTACACCTAATTGATTGCCATGATAAAAAAACCAACCTAAGCCAATGGTAAATAGAAAATTGCCATACAAAGCATGTTCAATGGTTACCAATAATACGGAACGGGTTTTGTGATAAGTCTGGGCAAAAAACAATCCACCAATAAATGATAAAATGATTGCTATCCAATTCCCAAATAATATATGCATCCATGCGAATAATAAGGCATTCACCAGAATCAAAATCTGGATGTTTGGAAATAAATGAGCGTAGCGTTGAAAGAAAAATACTCTGGAAATGACTTCCTGTGGATAGGCAGATAAAACGGGATATAGAATCATGACCAACAGCCATAATTGAGGGCGTTGTGCAGGAAAACGTAGGAATAAATCAGGAAAATAATACAACGTGATAATGGTTAATAAAATGGCAGAAACGATAAAACGTAATAAAATCACTTTTAAATGCTGAATCGCGCCAAAATAAAATAAGTCACTATTTTTAAAGCAATTATATCGATATAACACAATAGCAGTATAAATCAATACAACAAGCAATACAGGTGAAAAATAGGCTTTTTCCAACCATTGAAAATAAAAAATCACTGGCAAAAGCACGTATAAGCTGATTAATTCAATGCTGATAAACATGGTATGACACAGGTTTATTTATTAGGGCTGGCTGTATCAATTTCAATAATGCAAACCACCAACCCTAAAAAATACTATTTTAGAATAAGCCCATTAATAACGGTAGTAATCATCAGGATTATACAAATGATAGAAATCATAAGGCCCTAGACGAGGTAATTGCACAAACTTATTACCCTGTGGATCAGATAATTCTTTCAAATGGAAATTGTTAGATTTCAATGTAATGAAGAAATCCTCTTGATTAGTTTTGTCTGATGGTTGCTTAATGTAAGAAGTATCACGAATGTCTTCAGTAATGTAATCAACCCATTTCAAACTAGTCGCATCGTCTGCAAACTCACTCCAATCACCTGTTGAACTGTGCTCATACATCATTTCAACGAAATCATCCATGGGTACCCCCATTTTGTCAGAAACAGGTTTCATTAACCGTTTTGACCATTCTTTCATCATGTCTAACTGTTCTTCTTGTTCTTTAATGTTACCAATAAAGCCACCCCACATTTGATGATGAATCAAAATCGCATTGGGATACGCATAAGAACGCTCAGCCAAAGTTGTAATCACAGCAGCCATACTCGCAGCCAAAGATTTCACAACCACATAAACAGGTGCACTACTGGCTTCCATTACCTCTAAAATTTTCGCACCTTCAGCCACTGAACCACCGTAACATATATCAATCACAATGAAGATAGGATAATTAGAATCTTTATTGTTAAAATAATCAATCCGCTCACTCACATAGTCAGCTGTACCACGCATAATAATCTGATCTAATTCGATTTTGCGGTCACTTAAAATCAATTTGCCATTGACAAAAGGTTCTTCTAATAATTCAGGTTCTTTATTCGCTTCGCTTTCCCATAATTCTTTTTGTTCACGTTCGGCAATACGCTCGCTTAACTCTTCAATGTCCGCTGTACGTTTGGCTTTTTCAAATTCAATTTTAGATAACTCAAAGCTTAACTTGGTCACTTCTAACTGAATTTTTAACTCTTCAGAACGGTTTTTCTGCTCCGCGATCTCATTTTGTAATTTCAATTCCGCTTTTTCTTGCTCAACGTCAGTCCAATGCTGGGTTTGCTCTTCATCAGAAATCGCATTTTCAAGTTCTAAACGGGTTTTCTTGGCGACCAAATTGGCTAAAGTTTGAGTTTGTTTCGCGTCAGTTACATCATTTTCAAGCAAAATACGCTCTTTTTCTGTACTCAATTCCGCTAATTGATGACGTACTTTTTCTAATAGAACTTCATTTTCAAGTACAAGCTTGTTTTTCTCATGCTCTAAGCTCAATAATTCAGTCCGAAAGCGTTCCGCTTGAATGCTATTTTTTAGCGAAATAACCGCACTTTCTTCTTTCAGCTCTAATACATGTTCGCTTAAAGCAGGTTTTTTAGGCACACTAGGAGGGGCAACTAAATTAGCCACAACCACATCTGGTTTGGCCACAGGCTCTTCAAGCATGGAAACTTGCTGAGGTTTTGGATTTTCAGGCTTTTCTACAGCCTCTTTTTCATCAACTTGATTAATCGCTACATCATCTTCAACTGTCGCAGTCTCAGCGTGGACAGCTAGATTGGCACTGAGCAACAAGCAGGTGCACCAATAGCTTATTAAAGTGAGAGGTTTTCTCAGCATAATTATCTCCGCTCAATAAAATTTCAATAAAAATACGAATGGTGTTATTCTCAAAGGGCGTATAACAACCTGTTAAGTTATTAAAGTTTTTTAAAATCAGAATAAAATTTAGGAATGAGGTTTTTAGGTTTATTTCTGATTTTATTTAGGTTTTGTTAGATAATAAGAAATTCATTAAAATATTGTTCCCTTAATATCTATAAATAGATTGGGCTATTCTAACAGGTTTCTATATTAAGGCGAAATATCAATTTAACCTATGAAACGGTAGCAGTATTCCTAGTAGATAAAGTAGAATACGGATATCAATTCAATCTTGTTTTGGAGGAAGGATGAAATTTTGCAGCACTTGTGGTTCAGCACGAATCGAGTGGAAAGTGCCCGACGGTGACAATATGCCACGTTATGTGTGTGAGGATTGTCAAACCATCCATTACCAAAACCCTAAAATTGTGACAGGTTGTCTACCTGAATGGGAAGATAAGGTTTTACTCTGTAAACGAGCGATTGAGCCCCGTTATGGTTTATGGACCTTACCTGCTGGTTTTATGGAAAATAATGAAACAATAGAACAAGCTGCGATGCGTGAAACGTGGGAAGAAGCTGAAGCTAAAGTGGAAAATGCACAACTCTATGTCGTGATTAGCTTACCTTATATTAATCAAGTCTATATGATGTTTAAAGCCCAAATGTCTGCCGCTGAATTTGGCGCGGGTATAGAAAGTTTAGAAGTGGATTTGTTTACAGAACAGCAAATTCCTTGGGATCAACTCGCTTTTCCTGTCATTAAAAAGACTTTGGAATACTATTATGCTGATCGAGTTACAGGACAATTTCCATTACATGTCGGCAATATTTCACATCGAGCACGTTAACCAAATGAGCCATAATACGCCACAAAAATAGGTAGTGATATGAAAATAAAGTGTTTTATTATTAGTTTGCTCTTATTAATGACGCAGCCTGTTTGGAGTATCGATTTATATCAAGCCCAAGTTGTCGTGACTGATACGGCAGAAGAACACCGTCTACCCGCGCTAAAACAAGTTTTAAAACAGGTCTTAGTGAAATTAACTGGCGTGCACAATATTGATTTAAATACGGATGAGTTAAACCATATAGAAAAATGGGTACAGCAATTTACCTATAAATCTGAAACGGGGTTAGTTTGGCTAGAAGTGATTTTTAATCGTGAAGAAATTAATACACTGCTAGAAAAACTGGGGCTAGAAGTTTGGCAACAACCAAGAGCGACGATTTTAGCTTGGGTTGCACATAAAGATGAAATCATTAATGACGTTCAACAAGTCAATCGGATGCAGGTTTTAAAAGCAATTGCTGCAAAGCATGGCATTGAAATGATATTTCCTATTTTAGACTTATATGAAAGACGAAATTTTCCCTTAAAACAAATTACTGCCTATCAAATGGAAGATATTAAAAGTTTGGCACAACGTTATACGGTTGATACGGTGCTCATCGGACATATTGAATCAGAAAATGAACAACAGGCAAATTGGCAATTATTTTATAATAACAAGCAATCAAACTGGAAAACTCAACACAAGCAATTGAACAATTTATTAATTTCTGGGGTAGAACAAGCGGTTAATCGAGTAGCACCGCAATCTGTACAAAATATCAATGCAAAAACAGAGATGGAAAAAAAGGCAGGAAAAACCATTACATCAGAAACAAAACAAGCGATTGCAAATACCCATTTAAATTTAACTATTACAGGTGTGCCTAATCTTACAATCTACGCGAAGATTAACAAGTATTTAAAAGCTTTGCCTGAAGTAAAAAATATAGAAATGAAAAATATGTCATCTAATCAGTTACTGTTTGAAATCACGGCCAAAGCAACACCAGAACAGTTTGTAAAAATACTGCAAGCAAGCAAAATGCTTATCATTCAATCTCAAACAGAAAATAATATTTCAGGCAAATTTCAGGAAAATATTTAAAGATAAACTATATCTTCCATTTTTCTAAAACGTCTTTAAGTGAATCCATTTTAAATGGTTTAGGAATATAATCATCCATACCACAATCGAGACATTGTTGTCTATCTTCAGGCGAGCTATGCGCTGTCATCGCAACAATGAGAACATGTTTACCTGTTGTTTTTTCTAGTGCACGGATTTCTTGCGTTGCTTTGTAGCCATCCATTACAGGCATTTCGCAATCCATAAAGACCAAACCGTAATCACCATCAGTTACTTTATCTAAGGCTTCTTGTCCATTTTGGGCAATGTCTACTTCAAAGCCTATTTTTTTCAACATAGTAGCAGCAACTTTTTGATTAAAAGCATTGTCTTCAGCAAGTAATAATATAGGCATAATGTTTTACTTTAGTTAGGTTTTTCTAAGCATGGTTTGTCATCAAGAGATCATGACCATTATAACGAGAGTTGATAGCGATTCAACAGAAATCAAAAAACTTAAAAACTTTAATAGTCATCACCCAATCCTCGGACATTTGCTCCCAGTGTATTTTCCAGTCGAAACACTTCAATATTGCCAAATGCAGTTAATTGCACCACCTGAATTAAAGATTCTTTCGCTAATTCTAAAATAGCCAGCAAGGTTACAACGACACCCGCTTTACCTTCTTTTAGTACAAAGAGACTTTCAAATTTCAGTTTATCAATATGTTGCAAATCTGCCAAAATAGTGGTCATACGTTCGCGGACGGAGAGGGGTTCACGCGTAACTTGATGCGAAGAAAATAAGGCGGCTCGACTCATGACACCGCGCATTGCATGTAAAATGGCATTCAGTGGAATATCAGGAATCACCAATTCTTCAGTCACCTGAGGTGGCTCAACTGAAGCAGGTAAAATATCGCGTCCGACACAAGGTAAACCCGTCAAGGTATCAGCTGCCTGTTTGATTCTGGCATATTCTTGCAATTGGCGCACAAGCTCTGCACGCGGGTCATCTTCGACCGCATCATCACCTTCGCGAACAGGTAATATCATGCGGGATTTAATCTCAGTTAATACGGCCGCCATTACCAAATATTCAGCCGCTAAATCTAAATGCAGCTCTTTCATAATTTCAACATATTCAAGATATTGACGAGTAATCGCCGCAATTGGAATATCTAAAATATTAATATTTTGGCGTTGAATTAAATACAAAAGTAAATCCAAAGGCCCTTCAAAACTTTCTAAAAAAACCGTCAGAGAATCAGGTGGGATATACAAACCTTCTGGCATCTCATCCAGAAACTCATCTTGTACTCGTGCAATCGGTTCAGGTGGCGCGATTGTTTCTATATCATCGCATTGTTCTAATTTGTCAGGTGTGATTAACGGTTGTTCCATTTGCGCTTTAAATCTATATAACATTTGTAGTTTAGAGACTGGCAAAATAAAAATTACCAGTCTAGTTAATTACTTAACGATATACTAAGCCCATTGATTGGCGTACTTCGTCTAAGGTTTCACGGGCAACAACTCGTGCATTTTCACAACCTTCATTCAAAATACCACGCAAGGCATCAGGGTCTTCAACGTACTGCTGGGCACGCTCTTGAATCGGTTTAAGCTCAGCTAATACACCTTCAATCACGGGCTGTTTACATTCAATGCAACCAATATCTGCACTTTTACAACCATTTTGCACCCAAGTCTGGGTATCTTCATCAGAATAAATTTTATGAAAATCCCATACTGGACACTTCTTAGGATTACCGGGATCAGTCCGACGTACTCGTGCAGGATCAGTTGGCATGGTGCGAATTTTTTGCTCGATGCTACTCGGTGATTCACGCAAAGCAATCGTATTATTGTAGGATTTAGACATTTTTTGCCCATCTAAACCTGGCATTTTTGACATCGGTGTGAGCAATGATTCTGGCTCAGGTAAAATGATTTTAGTATCACCATCTAAATAACCCAACAAACGCTTAGTGTCTCCAAGATTAATATTTTGTTGACTTTCAACTAAGGCGCGTGCGGTTTCTAACGCTTCATCATCACCCTGTTCTTGGTAACGCTTACGTAATTCTTGGTACAATTTCTTGTTTTTCTTACCCATTTTTTTAGCAGCATCAAGGGCTTTTTTCTCGAAATCTTTTTCACGCCCATAGATGTAATTAAAACGTCGGGCTATTTCACGGGTAATTTCAACATGTGCAACTTGATCTTCACCGACAGGTACTAGCCCTGCTTTATAAATCAAAATATCGGCACTTTGTAACAATGGATAACCTAAAAAGCCATAAGTAGATAAATCTTTATCTTTTAGCTTTTGTTGTTGGTCTTTGTACGTTGGAACTCGTTCTAACCAGCTCAAAGGAGTAGACATTGACAGTAGCAAGTGTAGCTCTGCATGTTCTGGTACTTTAGATTGAATAAATAAAGTAGATTCATTTGGATTGATACCAACTGCAAGCCAGTCAATAAGCATTTCCCAAACACTGGGCGATATTTTACTGGTATCGTCATATAGAGTGGTTAATGCGTGCCAATCTGCGACAAAGAAGAAACAATGATGTTCGTATTGCAGTTTAACCCAGTTTTTTAACACGCCATGCAAGTGTCCTAGGTGTAAAGCACCTGTTGGGCGCATACCAGACAATACACGTTGTGAACTCGATAAATTCAACTCAGTCTCCTCAAAAAATGTCGTTTTTGGTGTAGTGATAATAGTACAAAATGTGAGCCATAAACTCCACTAGGAATTTAGGATTATTGATTGTTTCGTATGAGGTAAGTATTGTGTTACATGTTCAATACTCAATATGGGTTGCCTGTTTATCCAGCCATTCTATGCTAAGAATATAGGTATTTCTTAAATATAGGATGGAATGGCACGCCTCAAAAATGAATATGATGTGTCAACACTCACGCGCTCGATCTTTTTCTACCATCAGCACTTGGTGGAAAACACTTCGCTATTCCACTCTACACATTACTATCTAAATATTATAAATAAAAATAGCTGCTGCTAGTATAGCTTATAGTTCCAATGAATTTAGTATCAGTTATAAGATAAAATCTAGCAATTCACGTTGGACAGCTCAAATATAATGAATTACAGCTTTAAAAACACATTGATACTTCTCGCAAACTGAGATTATTGTATCAACTGGTTTAATTCAAAAATCGGCATCAAAATCGCCAATACGATGACTAAAACTACACTGCCCATCACTAAAATCAATATGGGTTCAAATAAGCTGAGCAACACCCCAATCACGGTTTCTAATTCACGCTCTTGCATGGTGGCAGCGCGATCTAGCATTTGTTCTAAATTACCACTACTTTCACCGCTGGCAATTAAATAAACCGTCATGGCTGGAAATAAACCGCTTTGTTCTAGGGCATGATGCAAGCTTGTACCTTGGCGTACTTGTTCTGCTGCATTCTGTAAGGCGTGGCGCATCGGACGATTGCCAACCACTTGAGCGGTAATTTCCAAGGCTTTTAAAATCGGTACACCACTTTGTAATAAAATGCTCAGGGTTCGAGTAAAACGGACGACATTGGTATTCCGTTCTAAACGGGCAATTATCGGCAATCGTAACAAAAAGAGATGAAATAAGACAATAAACTGTTCAAATCGCAGTAGATAGCGAAATATCGCCGCAGCCAAAACCAGTAATATCAATAATACTAAGCCCCAATCCCGCAAAAAATCGCTGACAGCAATCAAAGCGACGGTTAAAAAAGGCAGCTCTTGATTAATATTTTCAAACACTTGTACCACTTGCGGCACAACATAAGCCAGCAATCCAACCACAACCAACACCGCCACACTGGTGAGTAATAACGGATAGAATAAAGCCAATAGGGTTTTTTGACGTAAATATTGTCGCTGTTCGGTATATTCAGCTAAACGCTCTAGCACAATATCTAAATGCCCCGTTTGTTCACCTGCGGCGACGGTTGCACGATAGAGTTGGGGGAAAATGTTAGGATAATCGGCTAAGCCTTCGGCTAAACTGTGGCCTTCTAATACTCGGGAACGTACAGCCAATAATAAAGATTTGGTGCTCGGCTTTTCAGTTTGTTCCGCAATGGCGCGTAAGGCTTCTTCTAAGGCTAAACCTGAATGGACCAAGGTGGCTAATTGTCGAGTTAATAGGGCTAAATCTGTGGCACTGACTCGCGCTGAGGCTTTGCGGTTTGAGGTATTCTTTTGGCTGACTTCTTCAACATTGAGCGGAATTAAACCTTGCTCGCGCAGTTGTTGACGAATTTGGCGTTGTGCATCTCCTTCGAGTACACCTTTTCGTTTTTTACCTTGTTTATCAAGTGCAATGTATTCAAAAGCAGGCATAAAGTCAATTAACAATTATCAATGAATAAAAGGTATTCTTAAATTTTAAGATTATAAAAAGCAAATTATAAATTACTGATTATACATTATTAAAATACAGAAATAAAAAATTTACAGCCTCTGCATTTGCTGATAAATTATAAGTTAAACCAAATTGACAGAGCAGGATAAAAAAATAGGAAAATACCTACACCTGTAACGAGCCACATATCCCAAGTAATAAGACGTAACATCGTTATTGGATGAATAACTTGACTGGGTATATTTTTATCAGGAAGCTCTCTAAAATCCATAATCATTGAAACAATAATCAATATTGGCATCATAAAAAAAATAGGGTAAAACAAAATATTTTCGATGCTATCCATCCAACATTTCATATCTAAACAAATTCTGCGCATTCCTAACAAAAAACATGTGATTCCTATAATCCATCTAGTCATCACGCCTGACATATTTAGACGTTTAAGTTCAGGGATAGTGGTTTGTCTAACGAGAACATAGCTTATCCATAGAAAAATAAACCCATGACTAAACATAAAATTATCTTTTTCACTTTAGCTCATAGTTCTAATTATAATTCGGTCGAACGGTGACGCGCCAATCACGACCAATTGCACGAATATCACTAATTTCTAATGGGATATGCTGGCTTAGCGATTCAATATGCGGCAAATTAAATAAGGCGCGGGCATTATTACCCATAAACATAGGCGCGATATACAATACAATCTCATCAATCATCTGTTCTCGTAACATCGCACCGCCAAGCGTTGCCCCAGTTTCAAGTAACACTTCATTGACTTCATATTTTGTCGCCAAGGTTTTGCACATAGCTGCTAAATCAATTCCATGTTTTGTACTTGGCAAGGTAATGACTTCTGCGCCTGCTTGTTGTAACGCTTCTTTTAATGCTTCTTTTTTAGAGGCTGTAAAAATAATTGTTTTACCTTCCAATTTCAGCATTTGTGCATCAAGTGGCGTACTTAAATGCACATCAACCACCACTCTAATCGGTTGCGTCACTTTCTTTGGCTGTGGAATATGCAATGGCAATTCATTTTCACGCACGGTTAATTTTGGATTATCCGCCAGCACAGTACCTGCGCCTGTCATCACCGCCGAACTTCGGGCACGTAAGGCTTGAACATCTCGACGTGCATCTTGTGAAGTAATCCACTGACTTTCTCCCGAAGCCATCGCGGTACGCCCATCTAAACTCATACCCAATTTACAGCGTACAAAAGGCCGTTCATGGCGCATTCGCATGAAAAAACCTGCATTTAGTGTTTCAGCTTCATTGCTCAAAACCCCTGTATCTACTGCAATACCTGCTTTTAATAATTGCTCGATTCCTTTACTGGCAACAATCGGATTCGGATCCGTCATGGCGACGACAACCCGCGCAATACCTGCTTTAATCAACGCATCAGTACAAGGGGGCGTGCGTCCATGATGGCAGCAAGGTTCTAAGGTGACATAGCAAGTCGCCCCTTTTGCTTGTTCTTTAGCTTGATTCAGTGCATTGATTTCTGCATGAGCCTCTCCTGTGACTTCATGCCAGCCCTCACCCACAATTTTGCCATTACTCACAATGACACAACCTACTCGCGGGTTTGGGTCTGTTGTCCATAGGCCTTTTTCCGCTAAACGCAAAGCCCGCGCCATGTAAAGTTGATCTTGTTGCGTCATGGGGTTGATTATCATAATTGATACATCTCATTTTTTTATTAGTTTGATGGTGCCTCAGGTTGTACGGTATGTTAAAAGCCTCCTCTTTCTAACATCCCTTATCCTCAACCTTAAGCGGATATAATAACACAATACAAAAAAAGATAGATTTTGTATAAAACCAGTAATACTGACCTAGATAAACAATTTTATGTCATTTGGCTGAAAGAGATATTTGATAAACTTGGAGAGATTTTATATATAAAATAATGATTAAGGAGCGGCTGCAAAGTATTATGAAACCTATTTGTAATCACCGCTCCAAAAAAATTGAAAATCCTTAAAAATCAATTAGGCCTGTTGGATTTTCTCATGTAGAATTTTACAATTAATCCATTCTGCATCAAAAGTGGCTCCTATTTTTTTATAAAAATCAATGGCAGGTGCATTCCAATCCAATACTTGCCAATGTAATTTATATACTTGTTGTTGCTTGGCTTCTTCAATACATGCTTTAAATAATGACTGCCCCACACCTGTATGTCGATATTCTTCTGTCACAATTAAGTCGTCGATATACATTGATTTACCTTTCCAGGACGAATAGCTGAAATAATATAATGCAACACCAATAATCTGCTGTTCTAATTCTGCAACAAAAGTATGGAAATAAGGTTTTTCGCCAAAGCCATCTTCACGCATACGTTGTTCAGTATTGGTTAATTCTGCCAGAGCATTTTCATAAATCGCTAATTCTTTTACTAAATTAAAAATTCCCTTTATATCGTCAATTTGTCCTTGTCTAATCGCTACATTTGTCATGCTTTCTGTCCTTTCATCTAAATAAGTATTTTATAAACAGCTTATCAGCAATTATGCCAAATTATTAGTCAAATTGTATTTCAAAACCTAATAAAAATGTGCGTCCATTGGCGGGAATGCCTTCAGGTACAAAGCTGTGTTGACTTGGATAAGATGGAATCGAATCTAAAGCATTGAATACATCAAACGTCCATTTTAGATTTGATTGTGCTTGCCAAATAAGCCGTGAATTTAAAATTGTGTAATCAGGCGGGGTAAAATCTGCATAAATTGGAGTTGCTGCTTGCGAAGTCCATTGCCAACGGCGATAAGCACTGATATTAAAATCTAAACTGGAGCTTAGTTGTGATTGAAACCCAATATTCAATGCTTGTTTTGGAACACCTTCAATGTCTACAGAACGCCCATCTGTATCTTGATCGGAATCAGTGTAAGTGTAATTTGCAAATAATGAAAACTTTTTGTATGGACGATAAAACAGTTCTAATTCAATCCCATCTGCACTGGATTGTCCAAGATTATCAACTTGTACTTCGATAGGGTTTTTAGGGTTTTGGGTCGACACATTGCGGATTACATTATCTGTATTAAATTTAAAAAATGAGCTAGATAATAATAAATCATGTCTTAATTGATATTGTAATTGTAATTCATACGATTTCATGGTTTCAGGTTCTAAATCAGGATTAGACTTAATTGAGCGTGTATAACGGTATAAATCTTTGAGTGAAGGTGCATGAAATGCCTGACCATATAAGGCTTTAATGTTTAATTTATTGGTTGGTTTATACACTAAAGCTAAACGTGGGTTGGTTGTTGTACCAAAATCAGAATAGGAATCACTTCTAATACCTGCGGTGAGTTTTAAGAATTCATTAATTGTCCAACTGTATTGTGCAAATAACGCATACACTTCACGCTGACTTTCTGGCATTCCATTGGTTTGACTTTCTATATAATTGTCTAATACTAATTTCTTAGCTAAATTCACGTTGCTTTTATCAATCATGGCATTGACATGGTCGTGTTCATAACTCAATCCCACGATCAAATTATGATGATTGCGAATATGCCAACCAATACTGGTTTCTATATTTAAACTGTCCGTATTCCAAGGCATGAGCAAGGTGTTGGCCGTGGCTAACTGCTCAGAGGCTTCTTGACCAAAACGATTGATACTACCTAGACTAGCGCGTAATTGGGTTTCAGAACGATTATTAACATAAGACGCTTGGGTTTTCAGTGCAAGGTGTTCGGAAAAGTCGAACTGATGTTTGATACCAATGTTTAATTGTTCGGTTTTAAAATGATGGCGGTAACTCGCTTCGGTTCTTTCGCTTAAAGTGCCTACACCCCAGTTATTACTATTTTGTGAAGTATTGTAGCCAAGCTCAATATCAAAATTGCGGTATTGTGCACGGCCTCCAAGGTGGAGTAAATGTCGAGCATCGGTGTTGACCCGATTAATTAATTGTTCGGTATTACCACCTGATGACCATGTCACATCACGTTGTGGCAAATCTTCATCATTGTAATGAGTCAAACTGCTATACAGTTTAAAATTAAATTCCTCATTAACTTGTGTGCCATATTCTCCTTTTAATAAGAGCGTTTCATTTGAACCTGCTCGCACGCTAAATTGACCGCCTTCACTTTCTTTTCCGTTTTGGGTAATGATATTGACCACTCCCATAAACGCATTTGCACCATATAAAGCACTGCTAGGTCCTCGAATCACTTCAATTTGTTTAATACTATCCAATGGATAATCAGGAATAAATGACATTGCTCCACCCGTCAAACCTTCATTAAGACGCTGTCCATTAAGTAAAAATAAAACACTTTCGCCCCAAAATGAGCTAGAACCTCGGACATAAAGTGTTGAATGATAGCCAATTCGATTGCTACGACCGACGGTGAATCCTGGGATAAGATTTAATACATCTTCTAAACTTCTTGCACCAAATGCGTTAATATCTTGTTGTGTAATCACTGATACAATACCGGGTGCGGTTTGTAAATCTTCGCTGGTTTTCGAGGTAGTAATCACATCAGTCGCAAGTAAATCAACTAAAGTGCTTTGTCTGAGTGATTCAATTACGCCTTTTTCTCTTGCAATAGAGAGTTCAGACATCAAACCCATTATGATAATAATAAATAGTCGTTGGTACAGACACATAGGTTGATCCTAAATACAAATCGATTTAATGGAATATAATAAATTGATAATGAAAATAAGTTAATCACATTTTTTCACGCAACAAATTATTTTAGATTAAAGCTAATAAGTTGCCTTTGATTAAATTGATAGGCAAAAACTAGGGCAATTCACTTACAATATTTTTGCTGATTTTTTTGTAAAATAATTTAACTCGTTAATTTTACTTTAAATATATCGCCTTTAGCCGTTTATTTAAAATCAGTGACTTCGCTTATTATGGCGAAGGTATTAATTTATATACAACATTTTTTATTCGTATTGTGTTTGATAAGCTGTATTTAAATATTTAACCCATCCCAAAAAAGATTTATCATATCTATTCACGACAACTTGTGCGGAGAATACAATGAGATTCCTAGCGCGTGGTGATTTTCCCCAGCTATTAGCAGCGTTGCAACAAGCGGGTTATACCTGTATCGCACCGCAAATTCGTGATAACAACCTTGTTTATGATGAACTGACCGAGGTTGAGCAACTGCCGCTTAATTATCAAGATCAGCAAACCCCCGGACGTTATCGCCTGATTGAAAATGGCCAACAGCGTTATTTTGCTTGGGCGAATGGTGCAGAAGCCGTTAAACCGATGACCTTTGCTTCACGAGAAATATTGTGGAAAGTCAAACGAGATGATGCTGGAAAATTAGCATTTGAAGAAGTATTGCCTGAATCAAAACCGCTGGCTGTGATTGGAATTAAGTCCTGTGATTTGGCCGCGTTACATTTACAAGATCAACATTTTGCCTTTAATACTTATGGTGACCGTTATTATAATCTACGCCGCAGGCCTTTAATTTTTATCGCGGTAGATTGTAGCCATCCTGCTGAAACCTGTTTTTGTGCTTCTACGGGTGATGGACCTGATGCACGGTCGGGGTTTGATATTGCTTTGACTGAGTTGGATGATGGTTTTCTGGTTCGAACTAAAAGTAGCATCGGCAAAGACATCGCAGAACAATTGCCATTGCATGATGCGACCACATTTCAACTTTCTCAAGCCGAAAAACAGCAACAGCAAGCAGTTGAAGTCCAGCAACGCCAACTCCCATCACGGAATTTAAAAGCCAGCTTATTTAATAATTTAGAGCACCCACGCTGGAAAGAAATTGGCGAGCAGTGTTTAGCCTGTGGTAATTGTACCTCGGTTTGTCCAACTTGTTTTTGTCATAGCGAAATAGAAGACGCTCAATTAGATGGTTCAGAGAGTGTGCATTATCGGCAATGGGATTCATGTTTTACCTTGGGACACAGTTATATGCACAGCATTGTGTTGCGCAAAGACATTGATTTACGCTATCGGCAATGGCTGACGCATAAATTAGGCAGTTGGCATGACCAGTATGGGCGTTCGGGTTGTGTTGGTTGTGGGCGTTGTATTACCTGGTGTCCTGTTGGCATTGACATCACTGAAGAAGCACAGGCGATTTGTGGAGGAGAACAATCATGACTCACATGATACCAAGTCATCACACGGTCGATGAAAATGCCTATTTTCCTATGGAAGCAGAAATCATTGAGCGGGTGCAAGAATCCGATACGATTTTTACTATGCAGTTGCGCTTAACTGATCCGAAACAGCATGAAGCTTATACTTATGAGCCGGGGCAATTTAACATGTTGTATTTGTACGGCGTGGGCGAGGTGGCGATTTCGATTGTGTCTGATCCTGAGCATGAGGATTTGTTAACTCATACGATTAACCGTGTTGGACGCATCACCCGTGGTTTATCGCAGATGCAAGTCGGGCAAAAAATTGGGATTCGTGGTTCTTATGGTCGTGGTTGGCCATTGCGTGAAGCCGAGGGACAAGATGTGATTATTGTATCGGGCGGTTTGGGTTGTGCGCCAACGATTTCAGTGATTAATCATATTATCCGTCGTCGGGAGCGGTTTGGACATTTAACCATTGTACAAAAAGTTAAACATGTGGATGAATTCATTTGGCCTGAACGATTTGAGCGTTGGAAAACGATTCCTGATACCACGGTGTTAGTGGCATCAACAAAGGGTTCGGTGAATTGGCACTGGGATGTGAGCCCACGAATTCAGGTATTGGATAAGGTGAAAGTATGGTCAGATCGCACTATTGTGATGATTTGCGGCCCTGAAGGGATGATGCAATCAGCGACCAAGCATTTAACTGAATTGGGTGTGCCTGAATCTTCGGTGTATTTCAGCATGGAGCGTAACATGCAGTGTGCTGTGGGACATTGTGGGCATTGTCAGTTTGGTGGTTTGTTTATTTGTAAAGATGGGCCAGTGTTTTCTTATCCAGAAATTAAGCATTTATTGGGAACGGAAGGGTTTTAGAATTAAGAAAAAGTTTAGCTTGCTTTTGGGGTGAGTTAAGCTTTGATCTTTCAGTAGTCTATTAATTTAAATAAAACCGACTAAGATATTGCTATCAATGGCTTTCATCAGAATGACTCAACTCGTTTTGCAATTATAGTTGCGCTGTTATAATTCAAACTGATGCTGAGTATTTTTTATCAATATAAATCAGTCATTTGCGTAAAATATTCATGTAGGATTGAATAAGTGTGCCCCAAATATTAATCAGGTATGAACTCATTATCACGCATTGTATTCTACCTTTTCAATGCTAAATATCTTTGATGGATGATGCTGTACTTACCCATCCTACGCAAACTAATTTTTAGTGTGAAATTTTTAATTCCCCCAATTCGATTAAAACTCATCACGCAAATTGAACAAACAGATAATGTGATGATGGACTCGGGGCTAATTTATTGCCTTATGATAGCTCAGTAAATCACTGATGACTGTTTATATCGCTAGAGTCAAATCACATGAACAATATTTTTGTTGACATAATATTGAGATATAAAAAATATGGATAAGCTGGAAAATATAGGTTTTTGTGATTGGTTTCAAACTAGACTTGACGCTGATAAAGTTGCGGCTCATGACATTGCTCGAGTCATTGCAGTGCACAAGGATAGATACATAATAACCAATGGTCTGAGAGATATTTTTGCTGAATTAGCGGGAAATCTACTCTATACCGCAAATTATTCTACGGATTTGCCAACGACAGGAGACTGGGTATACGCAGATTTTCATGACGATGATACGCACGCAGTTATCCATGATATCATTCCTAGAAAAACGTTGCTAAAAAGAAAAAAAGTGGGGAAAATCGTTAATTTTCAATCAATTTCGGCAAATATTGACGTTGCCCTTATTATTCAATCGGCTGATGATAATTTTAATTTGAGACGATTGGAGCGTTATCTGGTTATGATTAACGAAAATGGGATTATTCCTGTCATTTTACTAAGCAAGTGTGATCTCATTACGCAAAATGAAATTGAAAAAATAAAGGCAAGTATCTTAAGCATCGCTCCTCAAGTGACGATATGGGCATTTAGCAGTTTGAGTGGGGAAAATATTGATACGATTAAAAATGCCTTGTTACGTGGTAACACCTACTGTTTACTCGGCTCTTCAGGTGTTGGCAAAACTACGTTGCTAAATAATATCGTGGGCAGTCAAAAATTTGCAACTCAATCGGTTAGTAAAAAACAAAGCAAAGGAAGGCACACCACGACAAGTCGCGAGCTGGTGCTGTTAGATAATGGTGCGATGATAATAGATACCCCCGGAATGAGGGAGCTTGGCAATATGTCGGTAGATGCGGGTATTGATGAAACATTTTTAGAAATAACCGAGCGTTCTCAGAACTGCAAATTTAGTAATTGCTCTCATACCAACGAAAAAGGATGTGCAATTTTATCAGCTATAGAAGCGGGAGAGTTTTCTAAACAACGCTATGAAAGCTATATGAAAATGAAAAAGGAATCCGCGTTCAATGAAATGTCTTACGCCAAGAAAAGAAAGAAGGATAAAAACTTTGGGAAGCTGATTAAATCAACTCTCAAAAGTAAAGACCGCTGATGCTTGATATTATGTATAAATCTAAATCAAACAGGTGTTTTCTAAATGGATAGCTTATTAATAATGGTTTAGAGTGTTCTATTCAATGGAATAGGTTTTAGCTTTTTTATGTATGGCAAAAAGCGATTGTGCCTTCATGCACTGGCTTAGCACTTTTTGTCTTTCCATATTTTATGTCTACCGTAGCAATGCTACTGATTGAAGCCATTATTACAAATTTTGATACTTTTTCAGTGTATGAATACAAAAAACAGAAGTTGCAACCGACATTCCGCATATAATTTAAAAAAAGGGTTATTTTAGTTTTTTCTTTTGAAAGTTGCAGAATAGGAAATCTAAATCTTTGAAACTATATTGAAAATAATCTAAAAATGTCGTTAACTGTGGAACGTCGGTGAAACAATAACTTCGCTAACATTTGCCATTTCTGCTCATCCAACTTGGGAATTTCCATTGCACCAAAAACTGACAATGCTTCTGTATCACTAACCAATGCGCCCATTTAGGCAGAATTCATAACCCTGTTATGTTTTAGTGGCGAAGGTATTGTCTATCAATCTGTTATATCTTGTTCAAACGCAATTTATACCCCGTCACTTCAATTAGTTCTTTCGCAATTTTCTTATGTTCTAAAGCTTGTTTTTCATTGTGCATGGCTAATTGATAATCATGCATTGAAATGTGCCAATCGACTGCATACAGTTTCATATCGCCACGTTGGATAATCATCTCGGCTTCGTCAAGGTCGCGTTTTGCATCGGCAGGTTGCTGTTGTTGTAAGTAAAAGTTGGCGCGGTCAATGAGGAATATTGGAGAAAAATCAACTCGTCCAGCTTGACGCATTCCCGCTACGGCTTGGTTAAAATAATCCTGTGCTTGTTGTGGCTGATTCAAGGCTTGATAGCAACGGGCTAAAGTTAATGAGTTTAAAGATTTATCAAGTAACGGTATTGTTGTTTGAAGTTTTAAACCATATTCGCCCCGTTCCACCACCTGCTCAATGTCTACGCCCTTGTCTAACAATAAGGCGCAATATTGAAATCCTGCTAATGAATATAATTTTGCATAATCAGGTTGTCGTTTTTGCTGAATTTGCTCTGCGGTTTGAAAAGACTGAAACGCCGCCTCTAACTGTCCTTGCCGATGTAAACAAGTGGCGAGGTAGGCATGACTATTTTTTTGCATAGCCAAATCTTCAGCTTTTTCTGCATAGTCAATCGCTTGCGATGCGGCTTGTTGTGCTGCTGCCAATCGTCCCAATGGCAAGTACAGGTCTACCAGATTTTGGGCTGCAATTGATGCTTCTTTCCAATTTTCTAATTTTTCAGCTAATTTTAAATCTGCTTTTCTCGGTTCAACCGCTTCTGCCAAGCGTCCTAGTGACATCAGACAAAATGCAGCTTCTGCCAATAACCATGCTTGATTAGCTTCGGATAAACCTTGTTGTACGGGCTGTGACCAACTTTGCGGGAAAAACGCGGCAATGGCGGTTAAATCTTGGCTGTATGCGCCGAGTTTGTTTGTGCTATAACCTTCTCTGCCTCTATCAATACGCTCAATATAAACATCTTTTCTTGCTTTTTGATATTCCCCCGCCAAACAGCCATGCACCACTGCACGATACAACGGCTCTAATTCTTCTAAAGTATCAGGCTGATGTTTTTCTGGTTTCGCTTGATAATATTCAAATAATACTAAATGCGCTTGACGGAAAGCTTTTGACTGAGTGTCTTTAAACCGTTGTCCAAAATACTGGCGAATAATCGGATGACAATCCCAATCTATCGCCGAACTGAATAATAAATTGGCTTTCTCTAAACGTTTGATTAATTTCCTAAAATCCTTAGTGGACAACTGCGCTAATGGCTGGGCAAACTCTGCTTGTTCAAATAACATTTTTTGCTCACTCAAACCCATTGGACAATCAAATAACCCTAATAAATACAAAAATCGTCGCTCTAAACTGTTCGCATCCCAACAGATTTCGTCATAATAACGCAACATTCTTCGTGCATGACGTTCGTTTGGATTCGCGTTTTCATCTTCGGATAATGGCGGCAATTGGTCGCGTTCAAAAATATCGCTGCCATCCAACCATTTACCCAACAACACCAACGCCAACGCATGACCATTATTTTCTTCACTCGCCTGCTGCAATTCCTGCTCAGAACCTTGCACTTCCAAACTACGCAACAACTTAGCCCCACTTTCCTTGCTCAACACCCGTAAATCCAAAGACTCAAAATCCTGAAAACCTTTTAATTCCTGAATTGCTTGACGCGAAGTCATCAACACCACGCTATCGGTTGAATAACCCGTGCCTTTCACCGCCATCAAAAATCGTTGCAACCCCACATCTTTAAAATAGCCAGAAAAATTATTATTTTGCTCAATTCGCTGCTGCAATGGCTCTAAACCATCCAACACCAACATATTTTTATCTTCAAACACCAAATCCGCTAACATTTGCCCTTTCTGCTCATCTAATTTGGGAATCTCCGTTGCACCAAAAAACGGCAATGCTTCGGTAAAAAACTGCGCTGATGAATTCTGCGTGTCATGCGAACCCTGACTATAAAATGACCACGCAAAGATTTTGTTAAATTCGCCATAGTTTTGTTTTTTAAAATGTTCCAACCAGTGCCGCACCAAGGTGGTTTTGCCCACACCGCCAAACGCAATAATTGCAATCGCCTGTTTTTTGGCTTTCACTGCATTAGTAATTTTGCGTAAATCTTGACTACGACCGATAACACGATTTTCTGGAATAGGCGGTAAACGAGAAAGGTCTTGTTTTTTCTGAGGAATGTTTTTTTGATGAGAAATTTGAGAATGTACTGCTTGCTCAACTTCATCGCCTGTATTAATCGTTGATTGGTCTACATTGCCATGAATATTGATAATGGTAGAGTGTGGTGGTTCTTGAGAGGATTTAGGCAAAGAGGCAGGTTTTAAATCAATTTTTCTCAGAAGCACTTTATAATCAGTAATCTTAAAAAACTGCAAAATACCAAAGATACCCACAATTGTTCCTATAACCGTTAAGATAATTTCCATAAATGATTATCCAAAGTGTTTTTTCTCGTTCCTCGCAATGCGTGGAATGACTCATAGACGCACCAGCGTCTTGATATTCGTAGACGCTGGTGCGTCCTGTTGGATGACGACGCGGTGCGTCGTCACAAGATGAAGATGATTCAATTTTGAGATTACCAAAAATCTAGCCTATCGTTATGTCAGAAAGCTATAACGTATTTAACTCCAAAATCCCCTCTTTAGGTAAATCCAACTGACTCGCCACATCATATAAAGCACTTTGCAAACCCTCTTCAATCACAGGATGATAATAAGGCATTTGCAATAACTCATGCACCGTCATTTGATTCTGAATTGCCCATGCCAGTAAATGCGCTATATTTTCACCACGCACCACCATCATTTCAGCACCGAGTAACTGACCGCTGACTTTATCTGCATAAACTCGAATCAAGCCCTTATTTTTACCCATAATCATGGCACGACCTTGCATCTGAAAATTCATACTACCAACCGCAATATGATCCTTGCTTTGCAACTCATCCCAACCTTGACCCACCCGCGCAATATTAGGATCACAAAAAGTAATACCTAAAGATATTTTACGTTTAAATCCCATCACTTCATCATGACTGGCGTTATAACCCGCAATCCGTCCATCATCAGCCGCTTCATGCAAAATCGCTCTATCAGCATTCGCATCCCCTGCAATAAAAATCGGCAAATCACCTATTTGTAAGGTATTTGGATCAAAAATAGGAACGCCACGCGCATCTAACGCCACCCCAATTTTTTCCAAACCTAAACCTACAATATTGGGCTTACGACCTAAACTGGCTAAAATTTTATCAACTAAAATGCTCTTCCCACCCGCCTTAACTAAAACCTGTCCTTCCTGCTCCTCCAACTCTGCCGCATGACCCAACCACAAAGGAAATTCATCACCAAGGGTTTCAATTGCCATTTGCTTCACTTCAGGGTCTTGAATCCCACCAATGGTTTCTAAAATATCAATACCGACCACTTGAATACCCAAACGAGTTAAAGCTTGTCCCATTTCCAAACCAATGACACCCAAACCTAAAACCGCAATACTGGAAGGCAATGTTTCTTGTTCAAACAAACTGTCGGTAGTCAAAATATAATCTTGTAAATGCGCCCATGCTGCGGGAATAACAGGAGATGTACCTGTGGCAATGATGATTTTTTTAGCTTGGATTGTCTCATTATTGACCTGCAATACATTAGGCTCAACAAATTCTGCATAACCATCAATACATTTATCGCGTAAACGGTCAAGATTACCCGTAACACGACCAACAAAACCATCACGCAATTTACGCACATGACGCATAATGGCAGGAATATCTATCCGTAATTTATTACCGCCGTAAATCCCCTTTTCCGCCAGTACATGACGATGATGATAATCCTCAGCCGCTTGAATTAATACTTTAGATGGCATACAGCCGACACGCGCACAAGTTGTACCGTAGTGTCCACCATTGATAAGAACAAAATTATCAGTATTGCGTCGGACTTGAGGCACAGCATATAAGCCCGCAGAACCTGCCCCAATGATTGCTACATCAACATGTCTATCCATAATTATCCCCTAAAAAACCACTTTGCAGCCAAGTTAAAAACGGCTAATCGATGCTTAAAAAATATATTCTTGAGCTGAAAAGATACTTTCAGTTAGTGTTTAAAAATCATTTGGTTATTCTAGTCTGCTTTTGCATTATCGGAAATTAAAAATTTTTATCACCAAGGCATTGCATTCATGAAGGGCATAGCATTATTAAATTTGCTAAATGCGGGTACAATATTTTGTGTCAGTGCAGTCATGTGGTGAGACATATTGCCAAGATTATGATTCATCTGACGAGTATCGGTTTTCATATCGCCAACATGGGCTGTAATAATATGTAAATCACCCGCAACCAGATGAAAATCCTGACGCATATCTGCAATATCTAAATGCAAGTCTGACATATTACTTGATATTTTTAACATCGAGCCGTGCATATCAGTCATGTCCTCGGAAACTTGCACCATAGACGCTTTCATGTGCTCCATGGCATTTTGCATAATATCGACAGATAACGACATTTGTTGTGTTGCGTGATTCATATAATGAGTGGAATCATTCATGGTTTTCATGACATTACTCATGCCCTTCATTTCATCACTGATGTCATTCACATTGTCTGATAATTCTACGATTTCATTTGAAATAACAGCCATGTAACGTGTGACATGATTCATATCCATAGTTACCATGTAAATCAAATAAAACACATAGGCTGATATCACTGCAATCACAGCAGCAAACAGATATAAAACCCGTTCAATAATTTTATAACGTGAGGTACGAGTTTCAAAATCCTGATGCAAGGCCTCCAATAAAGGTCGCATACTTTGAACCAGCTCATGCAAGCATGACGTTGTATCGATCGGTGGCAGTGATGTTTGATTTGAGGCTTCTTGGGTCATAATTTTAATTTCACTTATTCATACTAATCTAAAGCATCATGGATAATGCTATTAAAAGTGTCTTCAATTGTCTGGCTGAGTTGTTTGTCTGCTAGCATTGGCTTACGAAACGCAATATAGGTTTTATCAGGTTCAGCAGCTGTGGTGTAAATAGCCATTGTCAAAGGACAAAGCACCATATAAGCAGGATGGGATTGAGCAAATTTGTGGGTTAAAATTGCACTGCAAAAACTTAATGATTCCGCTCCAATATAAACGGGTTCAGTAATTCCTAAATCTTTGCCTGTGCGCTGCAACATTTCACTAATATGTAATGAATCGTTTAAAGTAAAGCCTTTGCTAGCAATCGCATTTTCCAGCTCAAACTTCACATCTTCCAAGGTTTCATTTGAACTATAAATACTGATCGGTTCTACGCTCTCAACAGACTCTAAAGCCTGTAGATTAAAAGATAACAAGCAGAGTAAAATAATTCTTAACATGATAATTTTCTCCATTATTAATATAATTTATCAAGCCAGATACGGATCGGAAAAATCGATATTTAGATTGAATTTTAGTGAATAAATATTGATTTTTAAGCCAGATTTTTTAAGCTTAATCAGTGCATTCTATACATAACGTGCATTATCTACTATTCCCTACTAACAATTCAGTTATTTTAGGGTAAAATGGCGAACACTTTGTTTTCATCAAGGGGTAGTCTAATGCGATTATGGATAATATTTGTTGCATTAATATTTATTAGCTTAACAGGGTGTGAAAAGACACCAGACGCATCAAATGCAATGGATTCAAATTCCAAGCAAGCAGGAAAAAGCGTTGGGCATTTGCGTATCCCCTTTAATGGCAGTATTTCAACTATCGATCCTAGCTTAACTGTTGATATTGCCTCAATTGAATTAGTTGAACATTTATTTTTAGGTTTGACTGATTTTGACCCTAAAACTTATGAGGTTTTACCTGAATTAGCCACCAGTTGGGAAATCAGTGAAGATACGCTTTCCTATATTTTTAAATTGCGTGAAGATGTCAAATGGACAAATGGCGAACCTGTCACAGCGCATGATATTGTGTGGGCGGTTAAACGTAATTTAGACCCTAAACTGGATTCTTATTATGTGTTCACTCTCTTTTCACTCAAAAATGCGGAAGATATTTATGAAGGCAAGGCGGATATTTCGACCTTAGGTGTGAAAGCGATTGATGACTTTACGATTGAATTTCAATTAGCTCAACCAACGGCATATTTTCCTGCTTTAGTCAGTATTTGGACTTATCGGCCATTGCCACACAAAATTATTGAAGCTTATGGTGATGATTGGACTTTGGCGAAAAATATTCAAACCAATGGTTCTTATCGATTGGCAAGTTGGAAAAAAGGTAATTACATCACGTTAGAAAAAAATGATTATTACTATGATGCTGATACGATTAATATTAAAAAAATTGAATATTTGATTGTGCCTGAAAGTTCGCTGGGTCTTGCCATGTATGAAAACAATGAACTGGACATTATTGGTGAACAATATTTACGAATTCCATTAAGAGACATTCCTCGAATTAAAACCAACCCCTACTTAAGCAAAGAATTGTCGGTTGAACCGCAGTTTTGTACCGAATTTTATGGCTTTAATACCCGAATTGCACCAACGAATAATCCTTTGGTGCGTAAAGCCATTGCTGCTGCAATTAATAAACAATTACTGGTTGATGTTGTGACTAAAGGCAATCAAACTCCAGCAACCACGTTTACCCGTCCACCCATTTTCGGTGCAGTCAACCCAGAGGAAAAAGTCGGTATTCAGTTTGATCCCATACAAGCCAAACAATGGTTAGAAGAAGCAGGCTACCCTAATGCAGAAGGTTTACCAAGCATTGTACTAATGCATAATAATAGCGAAGCACATCATGACAATGCAGTTGCAATTCAAACCATGTTAAAACATTACATTAATGTAGATGTGGATGTGCAAGAACAAGGGTTTGACAAATATATGGATACCCTCGATCAGCCAACAACACCGAATATGTTTCGTTTTGGCTGGTGTGCGGACTACCCTGATGCGAACAACTGGTTATATGACGTGTTTCATCCAACCATATCGCCAAACTGGATAGGCTGGAATAATCAAGAATTTGCTAAAGTGGTTGAAGTTGCTCAGTCAGAACCCGATCCAAAAATTCGCTTACAATTGTATCGGCGTGCCGAAGAAATTTTAAATACTGAAGAAACCGCAATTGTCCCACTTTATTTTGCAACCGCATTATATTTAGTGAAACCTTGGGTTAACGATTGGTACATTATGGCTTTTGGTGGTCAACAAATCCGTAATTGGTCACTGGCGGAGTAAATACAACAATGAAGCAAGACTTATATAATATTATTGTCTCGGGCGTGTTAGACGGCCATGAGCACGAAGCTGTGCAACTAAAGCTGGCTGAAACACTAGACCTTGAACTGCAAGAAGTTTCTAAGCTATTTCTGAAACCTACAATAGTTAAACATGCTTGTACACAGGCTATTGCTGATGATTACCAAGCTAAATTAGCAAGCTTAGGCATTGCCTGCCATATTGAGCCGATAGCACCCATAAAAAAAGACAATAAGCAAGAATTAGCAGAACTTGCAACACAATGTCGTCAAGTGCTCGATAAGATGGAACTGGTTTTAGATGCCAAAATAGAACCCCCTCCTGTTCAGGAACTTAACTTTACAGATATTAATGAGCAGCAACCTCATAAACCATGGATGTCGATGACAAAGATTATGGTCATTTTTGGCATTCCTGCTCTTATCCTCATTGCCTTCTTGTGGAAAGATGGATTTTTTAGTCATCCCAAACCGTTCTATATTGCATTAGCAGCACCACTCCAAACAGGGAATGGACAAGCCATGCTGAAAGGGATTGAGCTTTACTTGAAAACCTATAATCAGTGGCATGAAGACAGACCGATAAAACTATTGACGTTTGACGATGAAAGTAATGCAGATAAAGCCAGAGAAGTTGCACAACAAATCGTGGCTAACCCTGATATTTCCGCCGTCATCGGTCATTATACCAGTACCGCTTCGTTAGCCGCTGCTGACATTTATGAAAAAGCAGGTGTTCCTGCGGTATCTGCAACTGCGTTGGCAAATGATTTGACACGGGATAATGATTGGTATTTTCGGGTGATTTTCAATAATGGCGATCAAGGTGCGTTATTGGCTAATTATACTAAGAAAATCTTGCACTTTGAAACGGCTTATGTGATTACGGATACAGGAGCTTATGGTTCAAGTTTAGCCGAATCATTTGTCAATACCGCAGAGAACATTGGTTTACCGATTAAACAACATTGGCGCTGTTCTAACAGTGATCCTGAAGGTTTAAAAACAATTATTGCAGAAATGCAAGCAACGATACCTGATGAAGAAAATTCGGTTTTATTTGTTGGCACGTATGGCACGGATGCAGTTGAAATTTTGACTTCGATGAAGGGCAAAAACCGCAATATGACAATAGTTGGTTCTGAAGCATTTTCAACCAAGGGCTTTCAAGATCAACTTGCCACTTACCCACAAGAGCGTACTAGCCCCGGTTATTACAGTGATGGTACTTATGCTGCAATGCCTTTTTTAGTTGATATTTCTAATCAACGAGCGCAAATTTTTTCTAGCAATTATTCCAAAGCTTATGGTGAAAAAGCCTCTGCAACTTCTGCATTAACTTATGATGCGGCATTCTTACTTTCCCATGTCATGGACGAAATTGATGCTTCATTGCCTATCAAGCAAAAACGTCAGGCTGTACGCGATCATTTATATGATATGACAGTGCCAGACAAAGCAATTGAAGGTGTAACAGGCTATTTGTATTTTGATGCTTATGGGGATGCAGTTAAACCTATTTCCGTTTCGGTCTATCAAAGTGGCACACCTGTTGCCGCACTATATCAATATCAACCCTTAAACAATTTAAGTCAGATTGATAATTTGCTCAAAGAAGTGTTAGAAGAACGGGTTATTTCTCTGAATGGTAAGTTTATGCACCGTGCTCAAGTGGTTTATACAGGCATGGATTTCAATGAACTATCTGAATTAGACACCGCAAAATCTTCTTTTGTTGTGGATTTTTTCCTATGGTTTAGGTTCAAGGATAACTTTGATGATGGGAATGTGACATTGGTGAATGCGGTGGATTCTACAACCAAATATTTTACTGATCCGCTGTTTGTTTCTACCAATGAAGAAACGGGTGTGACAACCCATACTTATCGGATTAAAACCCCATTTAAAGGTTATTTTGATTTTAGACGTTATCCTTTAGATGTTCAGCGTTTACCGATTAAATTACGCCATCAAACATTGACTCGTGACAAGCTGATTTACGTTGTTGATACGCTAGGTATGGGCACGGGTGGTAAATTGGGCACGCTCGCAATGCAACAAAAGTTTGAGCGTAATAAGGTATTTATGATTGGCGGTTGGCAGGTACGAAATATTGCATTCTATCAAAATAGCCGAAAAAGTGATTCTACCCTTGGAATGCCTGAGTTATTTGGTTCACAGCAACGGATTGAATATTCACAATTTAATGCGTATGTAGAAGTTGAGCGGCATGTGTTAAGTTTTGTGCTTAAGAATCTATTATCAGTCATTTTCGTGGTTGCTTTGGGTTATTTAGCATTCTATATCACGGATTTTTATACGGGTTTATTCCTCAATATCAACATGATTATTTCGACATCACTGTTCCATTTAAACCTCAGTTCACAATTGAATAATATCAGTTATGTGGTGTTAATCGAGTATGTATTCTACATGGTTTATATGTTGGCTATTTTTGCCATTGTGATCCAAGTGATCATATACGTACATGCGGATGATGAACGTTTTGAGCGTCGATTACGTTCTTTTGGTAAGATTTCATATCCTATCTTTATCTTTTTAATTCTAGGATTAGCTCTGCTATTGCATTAGAAATGAACACACAAACATACCGAGAATTTACCGTTGCAGCGACTATTTTAGGCATTCTTCAAGGCATAGTCTTAGTCGTCGCATTTGCTTATATTAGCTTAAAATTAGGCTTTTCTTTAGGTGGTTCTGCGATTGCCGCGATTCTCGGCTATGTATTGTTGCGCGGCGTATTAGGCGTTGGAACAAGCGTCGAAAATAATATCAACCAAACTATTGCCTCATCAATTAATACTGCGGGTACAGGTGTGGCATTTGTGATGCCCGCATTATTTTTATTACAAGCACAAGACCCCAGTTTCTCGTTTGCACTCACACCGCTATTAGTTTCAGGCGTTGCAGGTGCATTACTGGGCGTTGTATTAATTATTCCATTGCGCAAACAATTGATTGAGCTTGATCGCTTACGTTTTCCAACAGGTACAGCAACAGCGATTGTGATTCGTTCTGGTTCTGAAGGCTTTACCAAAGCTAAATTTTTATTTATTGGCTTAGTGGTAAGTGCGATTTGGAAGGGTATTTTGCACTTAGAATAGATAGTTCTTGTACTGTGAATTTTTCGTCGGTTGG
>JADGDW010000035.1 GCA_016744725.1 Candidatus Albibeggiatoa sp. nov. BB20
GGATGTTGGAGTTTGATTGAGGTTAACTACTTTTGTTTCAGTCGATGCGATTGACGCAGTATTATCTTGAATGACAGAGGGTTCTATTGGCTGAGTAACTTCATGTTTTACTGCTATTTTGGGTTCTATAGCAGCATTCATTTTATTGGTGTTATTTGCTTGGGTTTGAATTTTTTTTAGGGTTGGAATCACATTTAGATTCTCTGGCTCAAGCTCATTATCCATGGTTTGAATGAGTTGTGCTTCTTCAATGGATTCACAGCGAATGGGGACACTCCGTCGGTTTTTCCAAGCTGAAAATTGCTCATTAATCAGCTTAGTTGCCTGTTGAGCTGATACGGTACGAATCAATGTAGATGAGGGTATGTGTAACATCGCCCCTATTTTTAAAGAATTGACATTGCAACTAACAGAAAATGCATTAGGGTTGGCTTTTAATAAAGCAAACATAATTTGATAACGACTCAAATCACGACTAGGGCTAACTTGTGCGGCAATATGCCACAATATGCCACCTGCTTTAACAGGTCCATAAGTATTTGCACAAACAGGATGAATGTTAAAAAACAACACTAGAAATGCAACTAGTCTGAGACTATTGCCCATACAGAACCTCATTGAATTTTTTATCTGAGAACGATTAGCTCTAGCATACATTACTTATATTGCAAAGTGTGGCACTTGGTCTCGAATTCCATACACATCCTACCAAATATATTTATCAATCAAAACAAGACTGTTGTAAATTTTGTTCTGCTTGCCATTGTTGATAGTTTGGATAAAGTTCGTAATCGGCACTTAAAACATATTGTAAAACACTATGCAAACGGTTTAATCCCGTAATCGAGTCTAATCGAATAATTTCTTGCCCAGCCTGAGTAAAAAACACAAGACTCGGTGTATAAAAGATATTCAAATTCTTTGCCCATTGTCGTGCCGTCATCCGCTGTCCATTAGGCGTTTGTAACGGCGTATCACTCCATATATCCAATTGTACCACTTCCATTTGAGCTAACTTATTCAAAATATTAGCTTGTTTGATATGATGGCCATGTAATACATCACAGGCATGACATAGACCTTGTTCAAATAAAACAAGCAGTGGCTGTTCGCTTTCTAAGTGAGTTCTTTTTAATAAATGGGGAGGTTTGGTAAACAAAGGATTTGGATTTAAACCTTCTAAGTCAAAACGTTCTGGAGGGTCTGCTTGTTCTAAATAAGTAGAGAAATTTTGTTGAGTGTAGTAGCCACCAATCACATAATCTAAAGCCGCACGAAATTTATAAGGCGGATAATATCCACGTAGGCGGAAAATCTCTTTGCCTTCAGTATTATAAAACAATAAAGTTGGCGTAAAGCGTGTATCCTCAAGTTCTGAATATTGGCGTTCTGTCGTTTCAGTGCCGTCAGGCATGACAACAGGTAATTGTCCCCAAATATTAATTGCAATCACATCAAAGTAATGCTTGGTATACTCAACAATATCTTGTTTTTGACCCCAATTTATTTTTAATAAATACTCACAATAGGGGCAATGTTGTTGACCAAAATAAACAATAACGCCTAATTTATCTTGCTGCTTTGCTTCTTGTATATCTTCACGTAAATCTAAAAAGCTGGCTTTAAACCATTCTGGATATTCCAAGTCTTCGCTAATAGGTGTATCATCAGCGAGCTGGTTTGCCCAGTCATCATCATGACCCGTCGCAGCAGCAGTGCTGTATCCAATCAAAGTCATACAAAGCAATATTATCCTATAAAGCATGTACTATACTCCTTGCCACAGCAAAATGGCTCAATAATACTTAAGGCTAATTATGGCGACACAACCTACACCACAACCTGTAGAGAATGACACCAACGAAGCGGTCTATGTTAAAGATGGCTTGATGACATGGGAAGTTTTCCAACAAGCTTTATTACTTATAAGTTTACCATTAATCAGTGCTTTATTAGCATTTTTGTTGGTTTTATTGGTAAAACCACAGTTAGCAGACCCCGCACGATTAGTTCCCCATTATCAGTATGCTTACCAGAAAAATGTTGGGCAATGCAAAAAGTTGTGGGATCAACAAAATTTAGAAGAATTCCAAAATTGCATTCATCAACTTGAGGTGAAAATTATTGAGTTTGCAGAGCATTATGAGGAAATTCAAAACTCAGAGCAAGCCAATTTAAAGAATTTAAATAGTAATGAGTTACCTAAAATTGATTTTTTAGATACTGAACTGTTTGCTGAATTGAAACAAAAGCTTGATACCGCTTTAGATAATGGCTCAATTCCTATATCAACCACCGTTATTGCATCTCAAGCAATTAATACCGATAAATCTACAGTTCCATTAAATAAGCAAAATGAAAGTACCATCACAGTAGGTCGTGAGAATGCAAATGCTGAATCAACCAATATATATATAATGACGGATGTTGATAAAATTTTAAAATGGTGTGCAGTTCTGAAAAGTCGAACAGTGGTAGGCCCATCACAGGTTGAAGCCCCTCAATGTTATCAACGTGTTTTACAACTTGAACCAAGTAATTATACTGCTCGTCGCTCTATTCGCAGTATTAAAGTGAAATATACACAATGGGCAATGCGAGCCCTAGTCAGCGCTGAAAATGGTAAAAGTTCTTTAGAACGGGCTTTAAGTCGAGCAAAAACCAATATAGATCGTGTTAAAATCATTGATCCAGATGATGCGGTATTGGCTGATTTGATACGACGTTATGAAGATTTGGAGGCACAATATAAGGCTCAAATGCTGGATGAATGTTACGATATTGTTGATTTAGCAGTAACAAGTGAAGATGTTAGTGATTCAGATAGAAATTTTATTAAACTCAATTGTCCACAAGTTGTGATCGATGAGGTAAACGCTCTGATGCGTAGCAATGCTGCTTCTATCTTTAATGAAGAAGAGTAAAAGAGTTGAGTCATTATGCAAGTGTTGCAACCCCATCTTTATTTTAATGAGGTCACATTATTGAGATTGCTATTCGGGAACTGGCTTTTGCTTGGTTTTGTTTGCTTCACTGCCACTCGTTTTAGTGGGAGGGACATCAATAGTGCTAGCTTGGCCAGTATCTGTCTGATTACAGTCAATCAATCCCATCATCACTACCTCTCAATTTAAACAAACACAATATAATTGTAGACTAGAATTAATAAAAATATCAAGTACATTAACTACAATTTTACGCTAACAATAGGCTGATGATTACCAGCTTGGTTCAACACCCGGCATAAATTTTAAAGGTATTTCTTGAGGTGGTGCTTTTTTGGGTTTTAAACGCTCCTCAATTTCATCTAGGGTTGGGCGCGGCTGTTCTAAAATAGACGCAATCACATCGCGTAATTCATCTAAATATTGCGTAGTTAACATCACTAAACCAGCATAAAATGGCGTTCCACAACGTTCGACAACCACAGCAGAAAAATCAGATATCCACCGCAAAATATGTTCATCCATAAACAACGCCGCATTAGGCAATGATTGTGGGTCATCTGTTAATTGGGTTAAGTGCGCTATAAATTCTAGCTGTAAAACTAAATGGTCATCCGCACGGACTCGCCAATTTTCAGCCGCTAACTCGTATTTTTGATACCAGTCGCGCATTTCAAACATAGATTCTTGATGGGTAATACTTTCCTCTGAAATCCAGACTGATTCATAAGGGGAAACACCTACACTGCTGTTGAGAAAAATAGCCGCAAAATCAGCTGCGAGTCCATTTAAAAATTCTTCATCTAATTTCTCAGGAAACGTAGTTATGGCTTTTTGCATTAACTCGCAAGCATAACCACTTTTTTCAGCTTGCAGTTTCAAACCTAAATTACCTGGGAAACCAAATGTTTGTAAATCACCTAAGGTTTTTGCGTCCAGTTCCTTGTCTAGCAGCAACGCAAAGGTTTTTAGATCATCAGATACGGCTTGGCGAAAGGTTTGTACAACATCTTGTTCAACTGTCATTGCTCCATCATCCCTGTGTTTTTTATGTGTATTTATAGTTTTTAGCATAACCCAATCAATTAGTAATTAACAGTCAACAATTAACAATTGTTATTTATTAAAATTATAAAATTGTTATTTTTGAATTCAAGTTATTGAATATGAACGTATTTTACAATTAGCCAGCTCAATTAGGCCGCAAAGATAGATTTAAGGGTAAAAGCTCGCAGAGTACATAAAATAGCTTACGTTCTGGCTTATGCAAAGCAGATATGAGCATCTGAAAGCGAGTAAAAATCCGTTACGAAAACCATCATGGATTTTTTGCCTAATTTTGATAGGGCAAGTATTCGCCTTGCTTGTCAATGGAGTGGCATTAACTTCAATTTTACTGTTAGGCTTTGCACCTATAGTTGTTTTATTTTAAAGTGATACAGGACTGGCAGTCCTCAATTTTAAAAACGATTGATATTTAAAGTATTTCAGGACTGCCAGTCCTCGCACTCAAGATAGAATTGACTATATCGCTTTCATTTTTACCTTCTCAACAGAATCTATTCCATTTATGGGTTTGATCCATTTACTTGTTTGGAGTGTCAGTATTTATTTTGGTTTGCAATATATTTCCACTGGGCTGGTTCAGTTGAACAGTAAGAAAGATCAACAATTTATCAATGTTTGGAGCGTTATTTTAATTTTAACCTTATTACAAATGACAACAACATTACGCCCTATTATTGGTGAATCAGATACTTTTTTACCTCAAGAAAAACGTTTTTTTGTAGAACATTGGCTAAATGAATTAAAAAAATAAGCACTTATTGGGCAATGCCTGTAGTCAAATCCGTCAGGAATGTTATAAAAATATCTGGCATTCATAACTGCCAGCCCCCAAAATATTATTGGTCTTAACATAGCAAAAGAAATTGACTATACCTGTCAGGAATGCTAACTATTAAATGACTGGCAGACCTGAAAGTTAGATGTTTTTCTCTAACCCCGACAAAACTTTACCTGATTACGAATGAACTACAGCGAAACAAGCTTGAGCTATAGTCAAGATAAAGAAATAAGGAGAAATTGTAATGAAAAACCAAGTGCAGTTTCAAAAAGGGTATAGCTTGCCAGAGTTGATAGCAGATTATGGAACAAAAGAGCAATGTGAAGAGGCCTTGTTCAATTGGAAATTTTTGGACGGTTACGTATGTCCAAAATGAGGAGCTGTAGAAAGTTGTAAACTAAAGAGTAGGAAAGTATACCAATGCAATAAATGTCACCATCAACACTTCTTAACAAGTCAGACAATATTTGCATCAACTAAATTGTCCCTAAGAACATGGTTTCTAGCAATGCATTAGATAAGCCAAGCGAAAACAGGTGTATCAGCCTTGGCGTTACATTGTCAGTTAGGTGTGTCATACAATACAGCATGGGCTATGAAGCAGAAAATAATGCATGTGATAAAAACCTGAGATGATGAAAAGAAGCTAAGAGCAATAGAATAAGGTGTTTTAAATATAAAACTGACCCAATATACTCATTTTTTTGGAAATATGAATGGTTATTCATACATAGTCATATCTAAAACAGCCTTTTCCCATTACTTTAGATACCCCTCCATTTTCCCATAAAATATATTAATTTAATTTTAGTTCTTTATTATCATGTATTTAAGCCTAAATCAAACTAATTATTTGAATTTAAAAGTTGAGTTATTTCAACGAAATAAGGCATAATATTGCGTTTTGCAAAATACGAGGAATCTACCCATACATGGCTAAAGAAGATAGCATTGAAATGGAAGGTGTTGTAACAGAAACCCTTCCAAATACGATGTTTCGTGTCAAACTTGATAATGGACACATTGTGACCGCGCACATTTCTGGCAGAATGCGTAAACACTATATCCGAATTTTGACTGGTGACAGAGTGACGGTTCAACTAACACCTTATGATTTGACCAAAGGGCGAATTACCTATCGTGCTCGTTAAGTGCTAGACATTTAAATGTTGCTGGCGAATGTCATCCAATAAGCCTTGACTAGCGGCTTCGATGAGGTCTAACACATGTTCAAACCCCTGACTGCCACCGTAATATGGGTCTGGTACTTCTTTGACATTCAAATCAGGCGCAAAATCTAGGAACATACTTAGCTTATGTTCCTGTCCTTTTGGACAGAGATATTTTAAAACCGTGTAATTATCCCTATCCATTGCTAAAAGATAATCAAATTTCTCAAAATCATTTTTAGCCACACGTCTTGCACGTATTTGGCTCATATCAATACCACGTTTTTGTGCCGCTTGTTGAGAACGTAAATCAGCAGGCTCTCCAACATGATAAGCATGAGTCCCAGCCGAATCAATACCAATTTTTTCTTCTAAATCAGCTCGTTGAACCAAATAGGTAAATACACCTTCTGCCGTTGGTGAACGACAAATATTTCCCATACAAACAAATAACACTTTAACCATTGTTGTTCCACCCTACGAATAATTGAGATTGTTATATAGTTAATTTTGGTTTATGTGTGAGGACTGGCAGTCGTGTTATTGTTTAAATATCAACCCGTTTTAAAATCTAGGACTGCCAGCCCTGTATCACTTTAAAGTAAAACGACTATAACAACACTAATCATAAATCCCAAGCTGCAAAATTGAATAAATCATCTCACAACCATATATTTCAGTGTAGCAAAATTACTCAACCTAACGCTATGTGTTACACACGATTTGATTCTAAAATAATACGCGAACAATCCACTATATTCATATTTAACAAGATGTTAAAAATAATCAAACGCGACTGTTTTTTAATCATTTACAATCTCAAATGGATAGAATCTCCAACAATACGCCAAAATTTCTGCTGAATCAGCACCAACGTACTGCCTAGATTTTCTTGCTTCATACTCACGTCATGATATTTAGGTAGAATTGTTGCTATCCTTAAGTCTTAACGACTGACAACACGGCCTATATGCGATGAATATGCTACCAGGTTATGAAATCCGCGACAAAATCCACGAGGGCAATAAATCACTTATTTATCGTGCTCAACGTATTGCCGATAACACCAAGGTAATTTTAAAAATCCTCACAGATGAACGCCCTTCTCCAGAACGGATTGCTCGCTTTCGGCAAGAATTTGAAATTAATAAAAAACTAGAAGATGTGCGCGGTATCGTACAAGCCTACAGCTTAGAACATTATCAACATCGCTGGTTTATGGTATTAGAAGACTTTGGCGGCCAATCACTAGATCAATTGGTCAAAAAACACAGTGTTGATTTAATCAGCTTTCTCAAAATGAGTATTGATATTAGCGATATTCTCGCCCATATTCATCAAAAACACATTATCCATCGAGACATTAATCCCTCAAATATTGTGATTCATCCTGAAACTGCTGAAGTCAAACTGATTGATTTTGGACTATCGTCAGTGTTACTACAGGATTCAGGAGATTTTAGTGCCCCGATGCTAGAAGGTACATTTGCTTACATGTCACCCGAGCAAACAGGGCGAATCAATCAAGCCATGGATTCCCGCACCGATTTTTACTCACTGGGTGTCACTCTGTATGAACTGATTACGCAACGTTTACCATTTGACAACACCGATCCAATTGCACTTATTCATGCACATATAGCCAAATATCCAACCCCGCCACAGCAAATTAAACCCACCATTCCCCGCACAATTTCCAATATCATCATGAAACTGATGCAAAAAAATATAGCTGAACGTTATCAAAGTGCATTTGGAATTCAAGCTGATTTAATCTCATGCCTAATGCAATTGGAAGCCAATGGCGATATTGAAAATATTACACTGGGTGAAAACGATATTTCGCCTATTTTCCAAATTTCACAAAAACTATATGATCGAGCATCCGAAATTGATATTTTACTCTCGACATTAGAACAAGTGCGCGAAGGTAAAAATCAAATACTGATGTTAACGGGCTATCCCGGCGTGGGTAAAACCGCTTTAGTCAAAACAGTGCATGATCCGTTAACTGATTCCCAAGGATATTTTGTGCGCTGTCATTTCGAACGTAATGATCGACACCAACAGCCATACCGCGCCATTCTGCAAGCGTTCCAAGATTTAGTTAAACAGCTATTAATTGAAAATGAAAACAAGCTGGAGGCATGGAATGAGCGATTTAGCAAAGCATTAGGGGTGAACGGACGCATCATGACTGAAGCGATTCCAGAACTAGAATTGATTATCGGTCGACAAGCTTGTGTGACCCGATTATCCACAGAAGGACATCAAGCGCGATTAAGTCTGACATTACAACGTTTTATTCTCACTTTTACTCAGCCAAAATACCCGTTAGTGATTTTTTTAGATAATTTACATTGGGCTGATGCAGCGAGCTTACATTTGCTAAACCCATTGATGACCATGGCCGAGCATTATTTATTCATCATCACCGCGTATCAAGATAATAATAATCAACGTATTCAACCCTTAATCCACACTTTTGCAGGACTTGAAGCCGCCAATGTCACAGTAAAAAAGATTGCATTATTACCGCTAACCTTATCTGCCATTACGCAACTGTTGACTGACACCTTATCTTGTGATGAACAACGAGCGCAAATGCTAGCTAGTTTAGTGTTAGAAAAAACCGGGGGAAATCCTTATTTTATCAACGAATTTTTGAAATCATTGCACGCGGCAAAACTAATTCAATTCGACTTAGAAAGTTTAACTTGGGATTGGAATCTGGACAAAATTCATGCTGAAGCCATGATGACCGAAAATGTGATTGATTTATTGGCCAGTAAAATTCAACGCCTGCCGAATGCCACACAACAATGTTTAAAATTGGCGGCCTGTATTGGCTATCAATTCAGTATTGAAACTTTAGAAAAGCTATCTGAACAAGCGGTTATCTCATTGTGGGACGCGGTGGCAGAAGGTTTGATTGTGCCTGTTGAACCCAAATCGGATTATGTGCCTTATCACAGTCTGCCCTCACAAGAAAGCACAGGTACATCAGATAGTTATCAGGTTTTAACTCAATATCGATTTACTCATGATCGTATTCAACAAGCGGCTTATTCATTGATTCCAATCGAGTATAAACAGCATATTCATAAGCAAGTTGGCGAATTATTATTACAAATCATCCCATCACAGAAAATAGAACAACATATTTTCGATATTGTTAATCAACTCAATATGGCGATGCCGTTGATTGTTAAACCTGAAATGCGTTTACAGCTTGCTCATTTAAATTTATTGGCTGGACGTAAAGCCCGAGTTGCAGCCGCTTATGGCCGAGGATTAAAGTATTTAAGTACGGGTATTTTACTGCTGGGTTCGCATAGTTGGCAAAAACACTATGAGCTGACTTTATCACTCACAATCGAGGCGGCGGAAACGGCGTTTTTATGCGGTGATATGGTGCAAATGAAAGGCTTAGCTGAAATTGTCTTGCAGCAAGCGCAAAATGTATTAGATAAAGTACCGATTTATGAATTAAAGATTCATGCAAACATTGCGACGCACAAGCCCGTAGAAGCGATAAATATGGCACGCCAAGTGTTGCAGCAGCTCAATATTCATTTTCCCAACACCCCAAGTCATTTTGGATTATTAAAAGCCCTGTGGCACAACCAATGGCTGATTGGGCGGCGTAAAAATATCCATTTAGCCCATTTACCAATTATGACTGACCCCAGCAAATTAGCCACATTACGGATTTTAAGTAGCATTGGTGCGCCTGCTTATCATGCTGTTCCTGAGCTGATTCCACTACTGACCTGTAAAGCCGTACATCTCTGTTTACGTTATGGTAATGCGCCTGCTTCTGCTTATGTGTATGCCAGTTATGGAGTGATGTTGTGCAGTTTAATTCAAGATATTCCCCGAGGTTATGAATTTGGTCAATTGGCCTTGGATTTGGTAGCCAGTGCGAATAATAAATCGTTGGAATTAAAAACCCGTTTTACGGTTCATACTCAAATTCGTCATTGGCACGAACCATTAGCTGATATTTTGCCTGCTTTAAAACAAGTGTATCAAGATACTTTAGAAACAGGTGATTTAAATCAAGCGGCTCTGATTGCATATCATTATCACATGGGCTTATTTCTCAGTGGTCAAGATTTAAAACAACTTAATATCGAAGTTAAAAATAATTTATCTGAAATTGGCAGTTTAAAACAAGTTGAATCTTTAGTTTATGCACGTATTTATGGTCAAAGCCTACAATATTTATTACAAGCAGATATGAAACAAATTGAAGATTTTCAAAAGGGTATTATGTTACAGGGTGATATTTATGATGAAACATTGATGTTAACACGACATTCTCATGAAAATGACCAAATGGCTCTGTTTAATCTGTATTTTCATAAAATGTTATTGTGTTACTGGTTTTATGCTTATCCTCAGGCTTTATCAAATGCCGAGAAAGCGCAACAATTTATTAATAGCGTGATTGGTTTGCCGCTTTACCCCAGTTTCCATTTTTATTTAGGCCTTATTTATTTGGCTTTATTGCCACAATCCGCTGGTAATGAAAAGGGATTATTTTTATACGAAATCAAACGTATTCAGAAAAAAATGAAATATTGGGCGAAACAATCACCAGAAAATTATGCGCATAAATATCAATTGATTCAGGCCGAAATCGCTGCCAAAGATAAATCCGTTGAGTTGGCAAAAGACTGTTATGAGCAAGCTGCTCAACTGGCTCAAAAACAAGGTTATTTGCAAGAAGAGGCTTTAATTTGTGAACAGGCAGCTCAATTCCTATTTCACATACACAAACCACGTTTAGCCCAAGTGTATTTGCATGATGCACACTATGCGTATACGCAATGGGGAGCTAAAGCCAAAGCATTGTTATTAGAGAAAAAATACAGTCAATTTCTCTTGGCCAGCCGACATAAATCCAAAGATAAAACCACGACCACATCCTCCCATTTTATTGACACCATAGAACATAGCCCTTCCGCGATTGATTTGGCCAGTGTCTTAAAATCAGTACAAACCATTGCCAGTGAAATTGTGTTAGAGCAGTTATTAAAAAAGCAGATGAAGATTGTGATTGAGAATGCAGGTGCGCAACGTGGCACATTAATTTTAGATAAAAATGGCAAATGGGTGATTGAAGCGGAAGGCGATAGTGGAATCTCGGTATTGCAATCAATTCCAATCAGGGATTTTAGTGCAGGATTGCCGATTACTTTGATTAATTATGTAATACGTTCTCAACAAGCAGTGGTTTTACATCATGCAGCACAGGAGGGTGATTTTACTTTTGATCCGCATTTTGTGCATCATAATGCTAAGTCGGTATTGTGTTTGCCATTGATTAATCAGGGTAAATTACACGGTATTCTGTATTTGGAAAATCATTTAGCGACTCATGTGTTTACTCCAGATCGTTTGGAAATTTTAAATATTTTTTCTTCACAAATGGCGATTTCTATCGAAAATGCGCGTTTATATGCAAATTTAGAAGATAAAGTGAAAGAGCGTACTTTAGAAATTGAAATGCAGAAGCAGGAATTGTCCAATACTTTGGAAAAATTACAGTCGGCGCAACAGCAATTGGTTGAGTCAGAGAAAATGGCTGCGTTGGGTAATTTGGTTGCAGGTATCGCACATGAAATTAATACTCCTGTTGGTATTGGTGTTACCGCCGCATCTAAATTAAAAAGTTTAACTGTTGATTTACAAAAGCTTTATCAAGCCGATAATATGAAGCGCAGTGATTTAGAAAAATATTTAGCATCTGGATTGCAAGGGGCTGAATTTGTTTTAAATAATCTCAGTCGTGCCAATGAATTGATTCAAAGTTTTAAACAAGTGGCTGTTGACCAATCGACAGAGCAAAAACGCACTTTTGAATTACGTGAGTATTTAGATGAGATTTTATTAAGTCTGCATCCAAAATTAAAGCGTACAAAACATCATATTAGTCTTCATTGTGAACAAAGAATTGTTTTATCTAGCTATCCTAGCGCATTTTATCAAATTATTAGTAATTTAATTATGAATTCTCTGATTCATGGCTTTGGAAATCATTCAGAAGGTCACATTTCATTAGATACTGAAATCATTGAGGAAGTGGATTTACGTCTGATTTATCAAGACAACGGGCAAGGTGTTGCTGAATCTAATTTGAAGAATATTTTCGAGCCTTTTTTCACAACCAATAGGCAGGGCGGTGGCACTGGATTAGGTTTGCATATTGTGTACAATTTAGTAACGCATAAGCTAGGCGGCCGGATTCAATGTGATAGCGAATTTGGAAAGGGCGTTGTATTTACAATCCAGGTGCCATTGACAACTGTTAGTAATTAAAATATATAAAAAATAGGGTTGTGGTGTCAATCGTAGTAACGGCTAATGACAGCGTTTTGAACAAGATGAAATGGATTTAAGGATATGCAGGATTAAAAATCTTGTCTATCCAGTCATCTGTTAAATCCTGTTCAGAAATCTACAGCCTAAACGGCTAAGGTCTGTGCGACCCTGACCATGTTGAATATGAACGACTGCATAATCAAAAGTCTCAACAGCTAACGAAAACTACTTTTTAAAGAACGATTCAATCACTCAAATCTTAGCCGAAACATCGTTATGGGAAATAGCGGTAAATATCTTTGCGATGTAGGCAACGGACAAAAATGAGCCTATTCTCATGTAGTGAAACTCCTAGTCTGTAATCGCCTGCTCTGATTCTATAAAATTGATTATAGCCACGCATTTTTTTAAGGTGATTGATTTGTTGTATGGATTCTGCTTGTTTACAGGTTTCGATGATGGTTTTAATTTTGTCTAACGTATTTTGATTATTAATATTTTGTAGGTCTTTTAGAAATCGTGATTCATATTTGACTTCCATTGTTTTGACCTTTTAATGCAGCGAAAATCTCGTCTTCTTCCACAAAGTCATTTTGCAAACCTTCTTCAATCGCATTGCTCAATCCGACTTCTTCCATTGCTTCTAGTAATAATTCTTTAAATAGTGATTTTTCGGTGTGCATGATTTCGATAAGAACTTCGGTTAAAAGTGCTTTGGTATTGGCATCGTTGATGGTGAGTTGCATGGGGATGTTCTCTTTGATGGGATGATTTTATTATCAGTAATAAAGTTGAAATCTGCAAGTATTCACTTTTTTCGGTGACCCGTTATAAAGTCTCAACAGCCTAAACGGCTAAGGTCTGTGCGACTGTAGTTATGGTGATTTTAACAACTTTGTGGTATTTAGTCTCAACAGCCTAAACGGCTAACGAAAACTATTTTTTAAAGAACGATCCAAAAAGCTAAATCCTAGTCCAACTATCGCTAAAAAACAATCTTATCATTCTTGTTGCGGATAAAAATTCTCATTTAATAACTGTTCGATTGAATAAGGGCAAACGTTTGGAAAAGTCTCAGGAGATAATTGTGTTTCTTTCGCTGCTAAATCAACAGCATCTGCAAAGGCTTCTTCAATGGCTACGGCAAAGTAGGATTTTAAACTCGGACTCATTTTTAATTGTCTTATAATTTGCTTCCGTTGTTCATTAATGGAACGTTTCCAGCTTTTACCATCGAATTCTTGCCATATTCCAGAAAGTTGTTTGAATTGAAATTGCCATTTTAGTAAATGCGCTATTAGAATAATGAGATGGCTGATGAGTTCATGTCTATCACGCTTCGCCATGCTTTCTAATTCCTCAATCAATAAGTCTGTATCAATTTCATCCCATTTTTTAGTACGTATCAGCTCTATGTTGTGATAAACCCAAGCATAAAAATCTTTTTCGTAAAGCTGTTGCGTTTGCATGATTCTGTCTCTGATTTGAATCGGTATTCTTATAGTTTAGCAAAATTCAGTAAACAATTATCAAGGTTGTATGCTTTTTGTTAATTGACCACAGCCTAAACGGCTAATGTCTGTGCGACTCAATCTGGTGAAGCATTCATTTCGACTATTGACAAGTCTCAACAGCCTAAACGGCTAAATTTAATTACCTTGTTAAAGAACGATCCAAAAAGCTAAATCCTAGCCTAACTATCGCAAAAAAACAATATTAGTCTAATAGTATATTTTCAAAGGGATAATGATTTTTCCAGCGATAAGCTCCAAAGTCACGTAAATCAGTAGATAGAATTTGACCATGTCCCAAATATTCCGCCAAAATGACTAGTGATGCGTCAGCAAAGTCCATTGGTAAATCTGCATATTTATCCATTAGCACCCTCAGTCTAGGGATGTGAGCAGGCTGTATATTGAATACTTGAAATAGCTCATTTTGATAATGGGCTAGAAATTGTTGTTGGGCTTGGTGGTTAACACGTTGATACAGTAAATAGCTGGTTTCGTTAACTACTGCACAGGTTGTTATAAATTGTAGGTTATTTGTATGAGTTAAGTGCTCAAGTTTTTGCTTTGCTTGTTTGTGAAAACAGTCTTTTTTATTCGCCAATGCTAACCAAAACCCCGTATCAGTTATCAGCATATTTCTCATCCATTATTTTGCTTAATTCATCCTTATAATGAGTGGATAACATTGGGTCAGCTTCTCCACAACCTATAAAGCCAGACTCTAAGATTGCTTTGGCAGGGTTTTGTTCAATTGATTGCTTCGCTCTAAATGCTAATTTTTGTTGAATCAATTGCTCAAGTTCTTCTAGTTTTTCAAAGGGCAGTTGTTCGACTAGGTGTTTTAGGTTAATTGGTTCTAGTGTGTGCATAAGATTTTTATAAAAATAAAGGATATAAATCAAAGTATCCTAAAAAAACCTTGATTTTGCAAACGCTTTCCAGTTACCCAGTTTTTTTAATTAACTGAAAAGGACAGCCTAAACGGCTAATGCCTGTGCGACCAATATTTACCCTTCATTTAATGAAGCAGATATTAAGTCTCAACAGCCTAAACGGCTAAAGAAAACTATCTTATTAAAGAATGATTCAATAAGTCAAATCCTAGCCCAACTATCGCCAGAAAGCAATTTTATGGGAAATAGCGGTAAATATCTCGGCGGTGCATGACTATTTGGACAGTGATTGATTCATCTGATTCTTGTTTAATGCCAACGCGATATGATCCAAACCGAATTTTATAATATCCATCATAACCTTGCATTTTTTCAATTTTTCCTATCTCTGCAAGCGATGTATGCGTAGGTAGTGTTTCAAATACAAATTGTTCTATTGTTGGGCGGATTTCTGCGGGTAATTTTGCCAGTTGTTTTAAGAATTTCTTGCGATAACTGACTTGCATTAGTTTTTCTCTAATGTGGCATAGTAGGTTTTCGCTGCATCCATATCCAATATTTCATCATCTTCATATTCTTGGATTAAATGATATAAAGCATAATTTTCAAGCACTTGCTCAATTTTGTTAAAGGTTTTAATGTCTAATTGAACAGCAATTTTATCGTTTAAGTTATTCACAATGTAGTGAGGTGTGATTTCCATAAATACATACCCTAAGGTGTTTGTTTCAGTATGAGTTTAGCTGAATAGTGAAAGGTTTTTTTACTGATAACTGAAAAAAAGGACAGCCTAAACGGCTAAGGTCTGTGCGACTTATGCTTAAGTCTTTGTTGCATAGCCTAAACAAAAGGTCTCAACAGCCTAAGCGGCTAAGGTCTCTGTGCGACTTAATTGGATGGATTATTGGCATGGAAGATGAGGAAAGTCTCAACAGCTAACGAAAACTATTTTTTAAAAACGATTCAATTACTTAAATCCTAGCCCAATCATCACAAAAAACAAGTTCCTGTGCTTTTAATAATGGTAACGACAGCCAATAATTTTGATTTGGTCATCAACAATTTCATAAATTAGACGATGTTCATTACTGATACGTCTTGACCAACAGCCTGATAATTGATGTTTCAAAGGCTCAGGCTTACCTATTCCAATATAAGGTTCTCTTTGTATAGATTTAATCAGCTCATTAATTTTCTTAAGTATTTTTTTATCTGTTTGTTGCCAATAAATATATTCCTCCCACGCATCCTCAGTAAAAAATATTTTCATTCTTCTAATAACTCTTTTTCTTGAATATTTCCAGTACGAGCTTGTTTTAGAGAATGAAGCAATTTATTGGCATTATTAGGATTTGAGAGTAAATAAAATGTTTCCATTAAAGCATCGTATTCTTGCTGGGAAAGCAATACGGCAGGCTGGGTTTCACGTTCAATGAGACAAGGTGTATTGGTTTTATAAACTTGTTCACATAGTTCATTTAAATTTTGTTGGGCTTGAGCAAGAGAAACGACTTGCATAGTATTGTTTCCTGTTTGTTTTCACTAAAATAAGTTTAGCAGATAAACCATAATCAGCTATCAATCTTTTTTTATAATTGCTCAACAGCCTAAACGGCTAAGGTCTGTGCGACTTTTCAATTATCAGTGAACAATTATCAAGGTTGAGTGCTTTTTTGTTAATTGGTCATTGTTAATTGATTTACAGCCTAAACAGCTAACGAAAACTCATTTTTTAAAGAACGATTTAATAATTCTAGTCCAACTATCGCTAAAAAACAATCTTCTTATTCTTGTTGCGGATAAAAATTCTCATTTAATAACTGTTCGATTGAATAAGGGCATACTTTTGGAAATGTTTTAGCTGGTAGGTTCGTTTCTTTTACTGCAATATTAACTGCATGAGAGTAAGCTTTTTGTACAGCATCATCAAAGTAGGTATTTAAACTTGGACTCATTTGTAATTGACGCTCAAGTTGATTGCGTTGTTCAATAATCGAGTTTTGCCAACTATCTCCTTTAAATTCTTGCCACATTTCAGAAAGTTGTTTGAATTGAAATTGCCATTTTAATAAATGCGCTATTAAAATAATGAGATGGCTGATGAGTTCATGTCTATCACGTTTCGCCATGCTTTCTAATTCCTCAATCAACAAGTCTGTATCAATTTCATCCCATTTTTTAGTACGTACCAGCTCTATGTTGTGATAAACCCAAGCATAAAAATCTTTTTCGTAAAGCTGTTGCGTTTGCATGATTCTGTCTCTGATTTAAAGCGATATTTTTATAGTTTAGCAAAATTCGATTATCAAAGTTGAGTGCTTTTTTTGTTAATTGACCATAGCCTAAACGGCTAGCGTCTGTGCGACTTTGTTATAGACACAAGTGAGGAAACTCTCGTGAAAGTCTCAACAGCCTAAACGGCTAGCGTTTGTGCGACAACGATGCTTATTTGGTCAAAGCTCTATACAGAAAATCTCAACAGCCTAAACGGCTAAGGTCTGTGCGACCGGTTGATGATGCTGGCTCTGATAAGCCTCAAAACGTCTCAACAGCCTAAACGGCTAACGAAAACTCATTTTTTAAGGAACGATTTAATCACTCAAATTCTAGTTTATCCACTACCTTGCTTTCAACTCCAATCTTCCAAACAAATTCCCTGTAACCTATCAAAATGTTTGATATTATTTGTCACCATGACCAAGTCATGAGCAATCGCTGTTGCACCAATGAGTAAATCAAAGTCATCAACAGGTGTACCTGCCTTGCGTAACCGGGCTTTTTCTTTAGCATAAACATCTAATGCTTCAGATATGGGTATTATTTCAAAATAGTTCTGAAAATTTTGGACAGCAATGTGATTTTTACTGATATGTTGGCTATTTTCTGCTCCAAATAAAAGTTCTGCCAGTGTGATTTCTGAGATACAACAAGCATCAAAACCCACCTGTTTTACTTTATCGACAATACGAGAATGATTTTTAATGTAGAAAATACAGATATTTGTGTCTAGCAAATAAGTTCTCAAAATGACTCCCGCTCACGATTAAATAAACGACTATCACGTATTTCTGTTGCGAGTGTTTCAGCATCTTGTTCTGATTCAAAATGAATTGGAGGCTGTAGTTTTGATTTTTTTTGAGATAGTAATTTATCTAAAAACTGTTCAACTTCAGTTAATAGTTCAGGCGGTAAGCGATTTATTTTCTGTTGAATGCTAAGTGCGCTCATTAATTATTTCCTATTTTTCCCAAAGATAATAGAAGTTTATAGCAATGATAGGGGGTGTTCAAGAAAGGAACTCAACAGCCTAAAAGGCTAACGTCTGTGCGACGGGGACTTAACCAACCCTGTCGATTTAACGGTTGAAGTCTCAACAGCCTAAACGGCTAACGCAAACTATCTTGTTAAAGAACGATTCAATAATCCTAGTTCATCTATCGCTAAAAAACAAGCTTTGTGGTTAGCATTTTTTACACAGTTTCAAGGAGTTTTCGATACAAATTCTGTCCAATTCTACCTGTTTGTTTTAACCTTAACCATGCCGCTTTTGCTTGTAAAATATTGATGTGTTTTTGACGATAAGCTTGCATAATTTGTCCTGCAATGCCTGAAAATGGAATATCCAAATATTTAGCGACTTGTCTGCCTGCATATTCTTCAATTAACAAAACGCTCTCATATTCTAACGCTAAAGCAATTGCTTGAATTTCACCAGCGTGTAATGTGTATGCTTTTGGGTAGGTAAATGTTTTATTGGGTTCAACAACATGTAAAAAGTCATGAATTTGATATTTTTCAGAATAATCAACAGGGGTTAAATTTGTTCCTGACATCAATTCTTGTAAAACAGCAGGTGGGACAATGAGTTGTTTATACATTTTTTGCATGAACTCATAGCCATTTTCTAGTTTTTCTAAGGAAATTAAAGGGCCTGTATCACTTGCCACAACGCTGGTTAGCATTGGTATTCTACTGCTATCGTTTCATCATTATCTGAAATCGCTGAAAATCCATATTTTATTAATAAATCAGCAAATTCACGCCGTGTTAAATTTAGCATATCACAGATTTCTTTTTCTGATATTTGTTGAAGGTGATATAGAGAAAATAATAAAACTTGTTTGTAATACAGAGGTTGATGCTGCAAAAGCAAGGGGGTGTCAGGTAAATCAATAGAGAGTTGCATTTTGTTTTATCCTTAAATTGTAAAGAATACAATCGAGTTTAGCAGATAAACAGAAAATAAAAACAGCCTAAACGGCTAACGTCTGTGCGACATTTTATGCACAGAGTCACTCTGCAGGCCACTCACAGTCTCAACAGCCTAAACGGCTAAGGTCTATGCGACTCACAATCTCACGTCAAGAAATTTGGCTTGATGGGTCTCAACAGCCTAAACGGCTAAATTCAATTATCTTGTTAAAGAACGATTCAATCACTCAAATCCTAGTCCAACTATTGTAAGAACACAACTATTTTATCTTAATCATTGCTCCAATTTTCTAAATACAAATCTACATGCAAACCTTGTAATTCAATAAAGCCTTTGTCTGCACTGACTAACGTACAGCCCGTTGTAATAGCGGTGGTGGCTAACATCAAATCAATATTGTGTTTTTTCATGTGTTTTGAATTTAATGCTCGATTGTCTTGTAGCTGCTTTTTTAATTGACCAAATAACGCGGCACTTTGTGGCAATAAAGGTAAAAGTTCAAAATCCTGGGACATTCTGTCTAATTGGTTGTGTATTTGCGTTTTTTTATTTTCTGGCGCATTCGCAAGACCGTAACCTATTTCATACAAAGAAAGCACAGATATGTAGAGTTCATCAGTATTTTTTAGCAAGGTAAAGTGCTGCAAAATGGCTTCGTGATGTGTAGCAGCACAATTATAAAAATCTGAAACGGTATTGGTATCCAGTAAATATTTCATGAGGCATCGTGTTCAAAACTAAAGTTTTCTCGAAATTCTTGCATATCTTTTTTTAACTTTTCTGTGTAATCGCCTAGATCAATAGGGTTTTCTTTGATGCTTTGAGCAAGTTGTGTCCATTTAGATTGTTCTGGTTTGACATGGTGTAGGGCGTTTTGAATCGCTTGACGTGCAAATTGTTCGGGGTCAGGTTGTTCTAATAATTGACGAACAGTGTCGTTAGATAGGCTAAGAAGAAATTGCATTATGGTTGATACCTGTTTTTTTATCATGATGAATATTATCAGTAAAAAAATGACTAAGTTCAATATGCTTAATTAACAGCCTAAACGGCTAAGGTCTGTGCGACCATCTAGATGACAGCTTTTCAGCCATGTTTGCAAAGTCTCAACAGCCTAAACGGCTAAGGTCTGTCTTCTAGTAGATAGAGAATAGAAATTAGAAGATAGAAAAAATCCTGTTTATCCAGTCATCATGTTTAAAAAACTAGCAAAATCAAGGTTAATAAGCTAATTTTTTAGAAATTTCAATATCTTTTTTAAGTAAATCATTGACAATTTCGTTAAGAGACAGTTGATTATTTTTATCTTGAAGAATATTTAAAAAAAATGCCTTAACTTCAGGGTCTAAATAAATAGGAATATCCAGTTCTTCAAGTGGTCTGTAAAATTTACCTTGTTCTGCATTAGTAAAATCATATTCAGCTTTCATTTAAAACACCTCTTTTGATACATTTGAATTTCTTTTTTGGTTGCCTTTCTCGCACTAATGATACGAACAATCTCTAATCCATTTGCATCTTTCATTGTGTGAACGACAATGAGTATGACTTCGTTTGAGGCTTTACCTAGCAATGCCCATCTGTCTTCATCATGGGAGTGTTCATCATCATATTGGCTTAAAGCGTAAGGGTCTGAAAATATAGAAGAAGCTTGAGAAAATGAAACGCCATGCTTTTTTATATTGATTTGTTCTTTACGCCTGTTCCATTCAAATTTCATTTTGTAAGCTTATATGAAAAAATTCAGTTTTCAACTCTTTTAACAAATAAAAATTAACTAATAACTGACAAACAGCCTAAACGGCTAACGTCTGTGCGACATTTTGGCTGATATAGCTGACAATGTGTCCAAGGAGGGTCTCAACAGCCTAAACGGCTAACGTCTGTGCGACCATCTGATAGCGAACCTCAGTGCGGGATTAAAGGGTCTCAACAGCCTAAACGGCTAACGTCTGTGCGACCCTATTTTTGTCACCAAATGCAATGGCATTAAAGGTCTCAACAGCCTAAACGGCTAACGTCTGTGCGACCATCATCATTCCTTCTTCCCATGCAAAAGGTAAAGGGTCTCAACAGCCTAAACGGCTAAAGTCTATGCGACCTTGGACCTCTACACCAGATGGGGCAAGATTTCTAGTCTCAACAGCCTAAACGGCTAACGTCTGTGCGACTTTCATTCATTTAATTCAAACAGAAGTTTGTTAAAGGTCTCAACAGCCTAAACGGCTAACGTCTGTGCGACGAAGTTGAGCATGTAGGCACTGCATTGTTATTTTTTGTCTCAACAGCCTAAACGGCTAACGTCTGTGCGACCATCTGATAGCGAACCTCAGTGCGGGATTAAAGGGTCTCAACAGCCTAAACGGCTAACGTCTGTGCGACCGCCTAGTCAGCTTGGCGTGCCAATAACTTATGAAAGGGTCTCAACAGCCTAAACGGCTAACGTCTGTGCGACCAAAACTGGCGGTGCAAGTGGTCTTCTTTACGTAAAGTCTCAACAGCCTAAACGGCTAAAGTCTATGCGACACTTTTATCATGAAGATGATAATTTTGTTGTTAAAGGAGTCTCAACAGCCTAAACGGCTAAAGTCTATGCGACCTAATGCTGGGGCGTATAGTTCAGAAGGTCTAAAGGAGTCTCAACAGCCTAAACGGCTAAAGTCTATGCGACACATTATTGGTTCTGTTGAACTAGTGTATGTACAAAGTCTCAACAGCCTAAACGGCTAAAGTCTATGCGACAGCAAATTTGTTGGATTAATTAAATAAACCCTCAAGGTCTCAACAGCCTAAACGGCTAACGTCTGTGCGACAGTGATCATCCACGCAAGTAATGATCCCAAAGGGTCTCAACAGCCTAAACGGCTAACGTCTGTGCGACTCATTCACGGTCAACTTCACTGGATTGCCTAAAGGGTCTCAACAGCCTAAACGGCTAACGTCTGTGCGACATAAGATGGAGATGGTTATGAAATTCGCGAAAAAAGTCTCAACAGCCTAAACGGCTAACGTCTGTGCGACGGAACTGGACTAGTTTATACAGAAGAAGAGGCTAAGTCTCAACAGCCTAAACGGCTAACGTCTGTGCGACCGTCTTCAAGAGACCCAGAAACGTGGTTTACCTGAAGTCTCAACAGCCTAAACGGCTAACGTCTGTGCGACCCAAAAAGACCCAGATCTTTATCGAAAGGTAGAAAAGTCTCAACAGCCTAAACGGCTAACGTCTGTGCGACCGTCCGTATGACGGAGCATGAGGTATGTTTCAGTAAGTCTCAACAGCCTAAACGGCTAACGTCTGTGCGACGATGAAAAGGTCACGGCATGTCAGCTTCTTGTAAAAGTCTCAACAGCCTAAACGGCTAACGTCTGTGCGACAATTATGGTGATACTTTCCAACATAATGAAAAAAAGGGTCTCAACAGCCTAAACGGCTAACGTCTGTGCGACCCAAAAAGACCCAGATCTTTATCGAAAGGTAGAAAAGTCTCAACAGCCTAAACGGCTAACGTCTGTGCGACAAAATGACTAATAGATACAAACCTTTACCAAAAGGGTCTCAACAGCCTAAACGGCTAACGTCTGTGCGACTTTTCAATTATCAATTATCAATTATCAAGGTTGAGTGCTTTTTTGTTAATTGGTCATTGTTAATTGTCAATTGATTCACAGCCTGAACGGCTAACGAAAACATTTTTTTAAAGAACGATTCAATAAGTTAAATCCTAGTCCATCTATCACAAAAAAACAAGCTCTTGTATGCAAAAAAATCTCAATCCACCACCTTACCCTGCACAAACCGCCGTCCCGCAAAATCAAATCCCGCCTCAACATTCCCCACCTCACCACACATCTCACTCAACAAACCCAATCGCTGCCCAACCGCCACCATCTCCGCCTCATCATCACCCAACACCAACACCGCATCCTCACAACGCAAGACCCGCAATCCCGCCAACACCCCATCCAACAACACATAAGCCAATCCATAACGTAACGGCGAACCATGCGGCAACCCGCGCTCACGCCCCTGCAACTGCCCCAAACCCTGCACTGGTGCTTGCATCCACCCCATCACCCGCATCACAACCACATCATCACCCAACAACGCCACCAATCGCGCCCACAATCGATGCCACTGCACCCCCAACAAAAATCCCTCAAAATCCCACACATACACCCAATGCAAACCCTCCGCATACGCTGCCTGCACCTCCGCATCCACCTGCGACATCGGCAACCGCGCTCGAATCCCACACCGCCCCCGATACAACACCGAATCCAACGCTCGATTCAACACCTGCGCCACCGCTCGCTGCAACACCCTATCCCAAAATGGCGGCACTAACACCGTTTCCAACACACCCGCATCCTGATTCAATACCTGTTTTGCTTGCAATGGAGGGACTTCATAACTGCCCTCTAACAACTTTCCCCGCAACAACTCCAATGTTTTCTCAATTTGAGTGGTATCGGTTTCATTATCATCTTGACTGACATGCAAATAGGCCTTAAACACCTGCTCAGAATCACACGCATCCAACAACGAATTGGCTTTAATCGTGCGCAAAATCGCCGCCGCGCCATTCTCCATTTCCAAATGATACCGCCCCCAACCAAACACCCGCCGCTGACCAATCCCTACATATTGCCCTAAAATCCACTGACACCACTGCTCAAACGGCATATTCTGCATATCCAACTTCACCGTACCCAACAATCCGCCCATCGGTTTACTACGCCCTTTTTCATCTTTATAATCAAAATCCAACCAAAAACCATCCGCCTCAAGCAATCGCGGCGAACTATCCGACTGACGCGACGGCACATTATCGATTCGATGACGTAACAAATTGGCTAAAGTATCATGCAAACGGTCATTTAATAACTCAAAACTCAATTCATCGTTGACATGACAAAACCGCTGCCCATCTTTTCGTGCCTCACGCTGATCCTTCGGCAACAACAATCGCACTGGCGACAACCAACGCAAAGTCACTTCAGGCATCGCTTGCCACGCTTTTGCATCTTGTTGTAATTGAGAAAAGCTATACGACGTTAAATCACTGACCTTCTGCACCGTATTCTGGGTAAACAAATCATGCGCGGAAACCCACTTTAAATTATCTCGAAACGGGACTTTCTTATTTTTAACCCGCACCGTCAGCGGCATATCCTGCATTCGATTCAACAACATCTGCAACAAACCCTCACCACCCGCCAACACGGTCAAACTAAACCGATAATAATCGCCTTCTTTAAATTGCGTACAACCACTCTCAGGCGCATCGAGACAAATAAAATGCTCATAAGTATCAATATCATTGGGTAAAAAATGCCGTAACCACGCAGTCAAAGCAGGCTGATGATACGCGCGAATCTTAGTCAACTCAGTGAATTGCAAAGTGATTTCGATAATACGTAAAGGAAGTAAGGATTCTATGGGTAGCATGGGAATTTTCAGTTTTTGAATGGGGATTTTTGATTGTAAATGTTGGAATAAGGATTCTCAAGATTGAACAAGATGAAACTGTATCTAAGATAAGCAGGATAAAAAATCCTGTCCATCCAATTATCCGTTAAATCATGTTCAAAAATCGACAGCCTAAACAGCTAACATTAACGTTAAGAATGAGACTTTTTCTGATTCTCTAGTTTTCCAAAAAATCTCTAATTATTTCAGGCGAATATATTTTTAACACTTCATCAGGCAGGGTGATTTCATTAAAAATGATAATTAGGATAAAATCAATATTAATCAGATAATTGAGTGTTATCAATCAAGATTTCAATTAAGTATTTAGTAGAGTTGTTGCATCCTTAAAAATCAAGCGTTTATTTGCATTTAATTGTTTAGGTTAAAATTCCATAACCCAGCGCAAATAGCAGATACTTTATCGTATAAATCGGCAGTATGTATGCGAATACGCTCCATTAAAATTCGGCTGTGTTCAACATAAATTCGTTCTTTGGCTAATTGCCAATTTTCCAGTTTTTGTTCTTTTGTTAGTGTGCCATTTCTCGGTTTTTTATGGGGAATATCGAGCTTAAGATGTAGATAACTTTTAGCAAAACCTAAAAATCCTAAATCTACTTTAATCTGAATATCTTTAAAAATATCTTTTTTTGGCTCAAATAGCATTTTAAGTAAACCAAATTTTTGATGTTTTCCTTTATGCCCCTTACTCGTATAGTGAATACGTCTTGTATCATCACTAAATATTAAATGCTCGATTGTATGGGCTTTTTTTTCCAGAAAAATACTCTTTTTGCACTTCTTTATCCTGTGGACGTTGGATTCTATTTTCTGTCATATCCAGTGTTAATTTTTTAACTTCTGACATGAATTTTTCTACTTCTTTTGCACTTGAACCTTCTGATAACGGCATTAATCTTTCTTTTTCCAAGGCTTGACTTAATATTTCCAACCCTCTTGATTGTTGACGTTTCACGGTTGATGCCTCCATTACAAATATAAACCCTAAAATATCATAAGTCGTTCCACTCTTCAGGCTAAACAATGTGAAAAATAAAAGATCATTTCAGTATATTGATTTTCCTTTAATCCTGTATTTGCTCTCCAGTGTCTTTCTGTTTTTAATGCTTCTGTTCCTACTCTCATTTCTTCCTTGCTCCTGTTGGTTTATTCCCATAAAAATTAAGCTATACTCCATAAGGCTACTTCACTGTTTTTCAATCGCTTTTTATATCTGAATTTATTAATCTATTGATTTTAAATATTGCAACAACTCTATTTTTTAGAGTTTAATGATGCTAAATCGAAATAAACCAATAAGCAAATACACAGAATATAATAAACATTGATTATGTTATTTTTTCAAGCCCTTCAACTGTAGTAAAACGCACAAAGACCTTAGTTTTAGTATATTGCAACAAATATTATGGTTTTTATCAATTATTATAGTTAAAACAGTATGATATAAATCAATTGCAGAAAATCCTTGTTAAATTATCTTGGTTATGTAAAATAATGTAATACATTAGTTAAGCTTCTGGAATTTATCTAAAGCTGGTGCAAGGATATAGGCAATGTTTGCAACTCACATAGACCACGCAATCAATAACGCAGACTGGCAACATAACACGTTGAGCGATGGCACAATGACCTGTGCTTATCAGGAAATATCTGCTTTATTTGATGTCATTGCTGATTTTTTAGCAGAGCATCAGGTTCAAGCCGATGACTGTCTTGCTATTGAAGGGGTTAATTCAGTCCCTGCGGCATTGATCTTATTATACTTGTTAAAACAAGGTTATAGCTTTGTACTTTATCCGCCAATGCAAAAGCAAGGTAAAGAACTTGCCGTTAGACCACCGATTCCAGATTTTTGTCGTTATCGTTTAATTATTAATCCTACACCTGATAACGCAAGCACTTTCAATGCTGAACTACTTGAACACATTAGCAGCTTTGAAATCAACGATCATTTTAATTCTGCACTGGCCAATCAAGGTTTTGCTGACCAAAAGCTCTATCTTCGTACTTCTGGCAGTATGGGTACTGCTAAAATCGTTGTGCATAATCATCAGAATTTTGTGGGAAATGTACAAAACTGTATCGAAAGACATAAATTCACTACTCAAGATAATGTTTTCATTCCTGTTCCTATTTTCCATTTATATGGTTTAGGTGCAATATTTTTGCCTGCAATTTTGACAGGGGCAAATGTGTATCTACAAGCCCAGTCTAATATTCTTAAATTCATGCAAGCCGAGCGCAGCTTTAATCCGACAGTGATTTTCGTGACTCCAACATTGTGTGAAATGATGACCAAAGGTTTACGTTCTGAGCGCAATTATCGCCTAGTAGTTACCTCTGGAGATAGAATTAAACCTGAACTATTCCGCGAGTTTGATGCAAAATTCTCTGGTTTGGTCAATCAATATGGCAGTACCGAAATGGGTGCAACTGCTGCATCTTCGCCAACAGATGGGCTTGAAGACCGTGTCATCACCATGGGTAAACCGATGGCTGGGGTTGAAATTAAAATTGATGAAGAAAATACCCCTCAAGATGACAGTGGTGAGCGAATTGGCGAATTGTATTGTAAACATCCGTATGGATTTGAACGTTATATCAACGAACAAGGTGAAGAAATTGCCCCTGCACCAGAATGGTATCGCTCAGGTGATTTAGTTAAAATTCACGAAAATAGTGATATTGAAGTGATTGGACGTAGTGATAATCGGGTAAATCGTAATGGTTATCTCGTATTATTGTCTGATGTAGAAGCGGCTTTAGAAAAAATCACAGATGTCGAACAAGCCATTGTTTTACCAATCACGGGTGATGATATGCGCGGGCAGCGAATTGCTGCATTTTGCATCAGTGACGTGGAAGGCAAACAGATTCGTGAAACCTGCTTTGATATATTGCCACAGTACGCAATTCCAGATGAAGTACATGTTTTAAAAACCTTACCAATGTTGCCTAGCGGAAAAGTTGATAGGCAGAAATTGAAAACAGGACAGTTTTAAGGATACTCAGGGCAATTAGTCTTTAGTATTCTAATAATAAATGTGAATTAATGGGATAGTCCTTAATATTAGGCTAGTTTTTATTCCTAAAATGTGCAGGAGAGCATTGTAATGAGTGATGTTGTTGAACAGTTAAAAAAAATCATTTCTGAAAAATTAGATGTCAATTTGACTTACGAAGAAGTTGATCCGGAAGTCACGTTGTTTGAAGAAGGTTTGGGCATGGATTCCATCGCAGTTATGGAATTTATTACTCAAATTGAAAATCATTTTGGTTTTAAGTTTGCGGAAGAAGAATTAGATATGGAATTATTCCAAAATGTGAATATGGTCGCGGATATGGTCGGTAAGAAACTCGCCTAATCTGCATTTTAAAAGTACGACAACAACATTTTTAAATTAGCAATTTTAGGAATGCTCCATGATTAATTCAGATAAAGAAAGACAGTACTGGGTGCCAGAACGTCGCGGGTTTATTACTAATTACCCTAACTTCATGCACTGGAAAAGATTAGAAGAAACAGGCTTAGCAGGTGTCCGTGAGCCGCTTAATATTTATATTCATATTCCGTTTTGTGCGCAAAAATGCTCTTACTGCTACTATCGTACGGTTCAGAACAGTCGCAAATCTGAAATTGATGCATATGTAGATGCGTTATGTAAAGAAATCGAAATGGCCGCAGAACGTTTTGATTTAGCACAGCGTCCTTTAAGCTCTGTGTATTTTGGTGGTGGTACGCCGACCTTATTAACGGGTGAGAATTTATTAAAAATTCGTGCTACGTTAGATAGATGTGTGAATGTCACTGACCAAACTGAAATCACCGTAGAAGGTGAACCTGTTACGATTACAGATAAGAAAGCCCAAATTTTAGGTGAATTAAACGTTACACGTATCAGTATGGGTGTTCAATCTTTACATGATGAAATCATTAAACTTTCTCATCGTCAAGATACTCAAGCTCGTGCTTTACGTGCAATTGAAATGTCTCGTAAAACGGGTGCATCAGTCAATATCGATTTAATGAGTGGTTTAGCAGGTGATACCCCAGAAACATGGGCTTATAGCGTTGCAAAAGCAATCGAAACGGGTGTTGAAAGTATCACTGTTTACAAAACAGAGTTATACACCAATACTGAGTATTACAAAGAATTACGCAGCAACAAAATTACCTTGCCTAACGATGATGAAGAGTTGGATTACATGCAACATGCCATGGACGAGTTTGCAAAAGCGGATTATGTGCCTTGGAGTTTCTTCACATTTACTAAAGAAGATAAATATCGTCACATTCATTCTCCTAGTATTTGGAGAGGTGAAGACTTCTATGCGATTGGCGCATCTGCATTCGGTCGTATGGGTGATTACTTAATCCAAAATACTAATGAAGTCGGTCGTTATATCGAATTAATTGAAGGTGGTGATTTACCTATTCATCGTGGTCACAAAATGAACAGTATGGATAAAATTGTCCGTGACATCGTGTTGGGTATGAAGTTAGTCAGTATCGATTTAGAGTCTTTCTATGAGCGTCATGGTGTAAATTTACCTGCATTCTGCAAAGAAAGTGTCGATCGTTTGACTAAAGAAGGTTACATCACAGTAACTGACAAAGAATTAAGAATGACAGATAAAGGTATCTTGCACGGTGACTTGGTCGGTAAAGACATGACGCGTAGCTTGATGGAAATGTATTCCTGATAGGGATTTTTGGTTTTTAAGGTATGAGAACTGGCAGCCCTAATTATTTGTACATACATCATTGTAATTATGGGATTGCCAGTCCTTAATCTCTGGAAATCGAAAATAAAAAAGGGGATTGTTATGATTGACAATTTATTGCATCAGCACCAGAAACCGCTTCAAGTCAAGAATATTTTAGACAAGCAAAACTTGCTCAAGATCATTCGGGTTGACTATGAAAAGATCATGTATGCCTTGCTAGAATTGCGTAATAAGCCCGCTTTTTACGTTATCAGTGACTTTTTCCAAAAAAATGACAAACATGTATCTCAAGTTATGGATAAGCTCAAAGATGAGCATCTATCCCATATTGGATTTGAAATCCTTGAACCTTTGAATTTGTCTGAATACGGTTTTGAGCATGGTTTCAATCGGTTTAATCAAGAACTTGGGACGGAGATGTGTGTCACACAAGTGCAGCGTTTTCCAGCCTCGCAAGCGTTTCAAGATCGGGTCGATGCGTTTACCGAAATTATGCGGATTTGGATTCAATTGGATCATCGTGAAGTGATGTTAGAATTGTTTGATATTCACAAACCTGTCAATGATTATTTCTTGACCCACAATACGGCAACAGGTCATGCGATTGATGATGAGCAGCATATTTTCCCACACGCGCACACAATCTGTTTTGCGAAAGATGATATTTGGCATTATGCCTTAGATACGGAAACATCTGATGATGTGTTGGCTTTACATGATTATTTCAAGTATTTAGCCAGTCATGACGATCATTACATATTACCGTTTAAAGAGATTGTGAATAATAAAAATGATGGATCGTTTTATACTAAGATTATTAACACACAACGTCAGATTGAAATTGAATTTGTGACTCATGTCGATGTTCCTCGTACTAAAGCCCGCAAACCTCAACAATTCTCTACAACATCTTCTCAACAACAAGCTGCAAGCGTTTGCTAGTGTGCTGTTTCTGAATGATTCAAAAAAAAGTAGCTCCAAGCATGATACTTGAAGCTACTTCTCAATTTATTCAAATTAACAATTAATTAGAATTCAACGGCTAATTGTACTGTGAATGTGTCTGCATCTTCACCAGTGCCACCATCAGCAACGTCGTAATCGGTATCACGTTTCCATTCAAATTTCAAAGAAGTGTTATCAAAGATACCTACACCAACACCGACTAAAATACGGCTTTCAGAGGACGCTAAGCCTAAAGCTTCTTCAGAAGTTTGGTAGCCAACCGCAAATGTAACATCTTTACCCGCTAAGGCTGCAGTATAAGCCGCTTCAACATTTAAAGCAGTGGGTTCAGCATCGTTGCCATTGAATGCGAAATCTGATGCTTTGATAGGGTCTAATGCAGTTAAGTATTCAGCAATTAAACCGAAACCACCAAAACCTAATGTCGCGTGCGCAATGATACCGCCAACATAGTCATCCACAGCAGTAACATTTGCAATGTTATCCATCATGCCGCCAGAATCAAGTAAGTTACTGGTGTAGTCAACACCAACATCTAATGATAAACAACGTATGATGGGGCAATCTGACATAGCGCAGCTCACTTGGAAAGTCCGTTGTTTATCTAAATTAAAAAAGAAAAAAGGCCGTACTGAGTTTCAGCG
>JADGDW010000036.1 GCA_016744725.1 Candidatus Albibeggiatoa sp. nov. BB20
ATTGCGCATTGTCATGCAGAAGATTGTAGCTTGATGATGAGCGCACCCGTTCATGCTTCCAGCTCAGGCACTGTTGTTGCGATTGAAAAACGCAATGTGCCACATCCTTCTGGATTAAGTGCGACCTGTATTGTGATTGAAACCGATGGCAAAGATGAAAAAATCGGGAATTGTCAACCGATTTCTGATTATTTGGAATTAGACCCCAGCCGCATTCGCCGCCGTATTGCCCGTGCAGGTGTTGTTGGTTTAGGGGGGGCTGGTTTTCCATCCCATTTCAAATTAAAACCGCAAGGCATTGATACACTTATTTTAAACGGTGCGGAATGTGAGCCTTATATCACTTGTGATGATCGCTTGATGCAAGAAAAATCAGCCGATGTGATTGAAGGTGCGTTGATTTTAAAACATGTATTGGGTGGTGCAAAACGTTGCATTATTGCCGTTGAAGATAACAAACCAGAAGCTTATGATTCTCTTTGTGAAGCTGCTGCAAATGAAGAAATTGAAGTTATTAAAGTGCCAACTCGTTATCCTATGGGCGGCGAACGACAATTGATTCAGGTTTTAACTGATAAAGAGATTGGCCGTTCTGAATTGCCTGCGCAACACGGTATCGTGGTACATAATGTGGAAACGGCTAGAGCGGTATACCGTGCGGTAATTGAAGGCCGTCCACTGTTATCGCGTATTGTAACGGTTACAGGTTCAGGGGTTGAACAGCCACAAAATTTCGAAGTGGTTTTAGGCTCTCCCATGTCTAGCGTGATTGAACAATGTAATGTCAAACCTAATGCCAGCCGCTTAATTATGGGTGGTGCAATGATGGGAGTGGCGTTACCTAGTGCTGACTTGCCTGTGGTTAAAACGACCAATTGCTTAATTGTTTCAACGCCTGAAGATATTGAATCAAAGATTGAACCGATGCCTTGTATTCGTTGTGGCGCATGTGCTGAAGCCTGCCCAATCAACTTATTACCACAGCAATTATATTGGTATGCGCGTTCCAAAGACTTTGAAAAAATTCAAACACATAGCCTGTTTGATTGTATTGACTGCGGTTGTTGTTCTTATGTCTGTCCGAGTCAAATTCCTTTGGTTAGTTATTTCCGCTATGCAAAATCAGAAGTGCGGGCGCAGCAAGTTGAAAAACAAAAGTCCGATGTTGCACGCCAACGTCATGAATTTAGAGCTTTCCGTGTAGAACGAGAAAAAGAAGAAAAAGCCGCTCGACATAAGAAAAAGGCTCAAATGGCTAATAAAAAGAATGAGATTAGTGAAGCAGTAGAACGCGCCAAAGCTAAAAAACAAGTTGAGAAAGCGGACTGATTGAATTGATAGAATCGGTTGCTAAGCCACTTATTAAAAAATCTCAAGTGATATAACACCTCGGGCATTTTTTGGAGAATGTAGCTATTTCAAAAAGTTATATATTCCTGCTGCATTTGTAATGGATTTAATTTTATTATAAGTCTTAAAAAATGTCCGAACCATTGTTATAAATAGCCAATAAAAAAACCATTTATCATAAATGCTTATTTTTGGGATCGCAATATTGCTTGTTGAAACCAACGGGCATTTATACCCTGAAAAATCTCCCTGTTTGTGTTTACTGAAGGCCCATCCCGTTATATGATGTACCACTTTTCACAAAATTATGACATTATCATATTCTAATAAAATAACACTATAAAGTCATAAGCTTGATTTAGCTAATCCAAATACGAGGAAATGCAATATGCCAATATGTGTGGCAGTACCCAAGGAGGTGACGGCTGGGGAACGGCGCGTCGCTTTAGTACCTGATATTGCAGCACGTTTCAAGAAAATGGGCGTGACTGTAATGATGGAAAAAGGCATGGCTGAAACGGCCTATTTTCCTGATGAATTATTCAAAGACATTGAAATCGCTGGCAGCGCAGCAGAATTGTACCAAAAGGCAGATATAATCCTTAAAGTACAACCGCCTACTGAAGCTGAAATTGAGCAAATGAAATCAGGCACAATTGCGGTTGGCTTTATGTCAGCACATAAAAATCCTGATGCTATAGCTAAAATGCGTGATAAGAAAATTACGTCTTTAGCAATGGAACTTGTCCCACGTATTTCCCGTGCCCAATCGATGGATGCTTTATCTTCACAAGCTGCGGTTGCAGGTTATAAAGCCGTATTAATGGGTGCTGATTTAGCCAGCGTATTCTTCCCAATGTTAACCACCGCAGCAGGTACAATTCGCCCAGCTAAAGTGTTAGTGATCGGTGCAGGTGTTGCAGGTTTACAAGCTATTGCGACAGCAAGACGTTTAGGCGCGATGGTTGAAGCCTATGACGTGCGTGCAGCAACCAAAGAGCAAGTTGAATCTTTAGGCGCGAAATTCGTTGAAATGGATGTCAAAGCAGAAGGCGCAGGCGGTTATGCACGCGAATTGACTGCTGAAGAAAAACAACAACAACAAGAAAAATTAGCAGAACACATTGCAAAATCTCATGTTGTAATTACTACTGCAGCGATTCCAGGTCGCCCTTCTCCTAAGATCATTAGTAAGGCAATGGCTGAAGCAATGGCAACAGGTTCTGTTATTATCGATATTGCAGCAGAAGGCGGCGGCAACTGTGAATTGACTAAACCAGGTGAAACCATTGAGCATAATGGAGTTAAAATCCATGCGCCTTTGAATATACCTAGTGAAATGCCTGTTCATGCGAGTGAAATGTATGCCAAGAACTTGTTTAACTTATTAGGTTTAATGATTGATAAAGACGCTAATTTAAACCTTGATATGGAAGACGAAGTGATTGCAGGTAGCACGTTAACCCATGACGGTGCAATTAAACATGAACCGACTCGCCAAGCCATTGAAGGCAATGCAGTCGTGCGGGAAGACTAGACGATTAACAGTTATCAGGCGTGTAAAATTTGCCCTTAATTGTTAACAAAAGGAGATGATTCAATGTTAGAAGGTTTTAGTGGCATGACTGCCTTGTATATTTTCATGCTTTCCGCATTTACGGGATATGTCATCATTGCGCGTGTGCCTGTGATTTTACATACACCGCTAATGTCAGGTTCAAATTTCGTACATGGTATCGTTTTAGTCGGTGCGATGGTCGCATTGGGACATGCTGAAACAGGATTAGAGCAAGCCATTGGCTTTATTGCGGTGGCATTTGCTGCGGGTAATGCTGTGGGTGGTTATTTTATTACGGAACGTATGTTAGAAATGTTCCAAAGCAGTAATAAGAAATAAGGGAGCGATAACCAGTGACTGAAATAACAAACGAGTTACCGCAAGTGGCAAATGGCGTTGCAGAACAGCTCCAAGCATTGCAACTGCGAGTTGAGCATTTAGAACAATCAATCGGTGTAGCAGTATCTCATATGCCTGAGTCCGTGTTTTCATGGTCGGCTTTGACGATTGAATTATCTTATTTCTTAGCGGCTGTATTATTTATTTTTGGCTTGCAGCAAATGAGTTCACCTGTCACAGCACGTGGCGGTATTGTGTGGGCTGGCGTGGGCATGGTGTTGGCAACTTTAGCCACATTTATGTATCCCGGAATGCACAATTATGGCTTGATGATTTTAGCAATTCTTGCTGGTTCTGGTGCTGCATGGTGGTTCGCTAAGAAAGTAGCGATGACCGATATGCCACAAATGATTGCGATTTATAATGGCCTTGGCGGTGGTGCTGCGGGTGCAATTGCTGCGGTAGAATTATTCCAAGGTATTGATGACACTACAATTCAAATCTTAGCGATTTTAGGTGCGTTAATCGGTAGTATTGCATTCTCAGGCTCAATGATTGCGTTTGCTAAATTACAAGGTTTAATCAAGAAATCATTTATTTTCCCAAATCAGCAATTTGTTAATTTAGGTTTATTTGCAGCATCCTTGATACTTGGCATAATTGTCTTGTTACAAGGTGCAGATGCCAGTGACTTCATGATTATTTTATTCTTTACTGTCGCCTTAGTATTTGGTGTGATGATGACCTTGCCAATTGGTGGCGCGGATATGCCTGTGGTGATTTCATTGTTCAACGCGTTAACAGGTTTAGCGGTTGCATTTGAAGGCTTTGTATTAGGCAATGCTGCAATGATTATTGCGGGTACAGTGGTTGGCTCTTCGGGTACATTGTTAACCCAATTGATGGCGAAAGCGATGAACCGATCATTGGCTAATGTCTTATTCAGCGGCTTTGGTTCAAACACGGGCAGTTCTGGTGAAGAAGAAGCAGTTGAAGGCACAATGAAAGAAATTGATGCAACTGATGCGGCGATTTCAATGACGTATGCTAGCCAAGTGGTTATTATTCCTGGATACGGTATGGCGGTTGCGCAAGCACAGCACAAAATTTGGGAATTAACCAAAGCATTGACTGAGAAAGATGTGACAGTGAAATTTGCAATTCATCCTGTTGCGGGTCGGATGCCGGGTCACATGAACGTATTGCTTGCGGAAGCGGGTGTGCCTTATGACATGATTTTCGACTTGGAAGAAATCAACGAAGAGTTTGAACAAACTGATGTGGTATTGATTATCGGTGCAAACGATGTTGTAAACCCTGTGGCACGTTCTAATCCAGACAGTCCAATTTATGGTATGCCGATTTTAAATGCGGATAAAGCCAGAAATGCGATTGTGATTAAACGTGGTAAAGGGGCTGGTTTCTCTGGCGTTGAAAACTTGTTGTTCTATGCTGATAATACTCGTATGTTATACGGTGATGGTCAGAAGATGGCAGCTGAGTTATTAAGTGCTATGAAAGACTTATAATTTTTTAATATTATAGTTTTTGAAAAAGGTGGATTCCATTGTGGGGTTCGCCTTTTTTTATTGTTTGATTTAGTGCTTCTTAATTCATAGAATATAGCTCTTTGGTAGCCAACAGTGACTATCCAATTGCTATTAAGTCATTGGTTATCAATTTCATGAGTAAAAAATGGAAACCCTAAACTATCTACTGCCAAATGCCGTTTAATTCCATTCGTTGATTTAAAAAAGCAGTACCCCTTGCTCTCTACACTGGCATTGCAGGTATTTTTGACCGCCTGAGAATCTATTATCATCAACTCTGTCCACATCTGTTGAACTACTTGTATATCGCATCTTTTAGCTCCAACTTAAACCTCATTATTATACTTTATTTTCTTGATAAGGACTTTAAACCAGTTTTATAGATAAACTGCTTTCGTACTCTATTAAAATATCTAAAAAGTTTGAGAAATTACTAGAAATTTACTTTGGAAAAATTAATGAAGAAAATGAGTTTGTTTTGATTGAAGAGCAGAAAACTAATTTATTATTTTAACTACTTAATCATACTCACCATCATTTCATTTATATTCGTGCTCGTAGTATATAATACTAACCAGTAAATCCTATAATACATCTTTCAAAATAAAACTCTATGCAACAACAATACGATCCTCAAAAGATAGAAACCGAAGTACAAAAACGTTGGACACAACAAGACGTGTTCAAAGTGACAGAAGACAGCGATAAAGAAAAATTTTATTGTCTTTCCATGTTTCCTTATCCCAGTGGAAAACTGCACATGGGACACGTTCGCAACTATAGCATCGGCGATGTGATTTCACGCTACCAACGGATGCAAGGCAAAAACGTGCTGCAACCAATGGGCTGGGATGCGTTTGGACTGCCAGCGGAAAATGCCGCGATTCAAAACAAAACCGCCCCTGCAAAATGGACGTATGCCAATATCGACTACATGCGCGAACAACTGCAACGCCTTGGTTTTGGCTATGACTGGTCACGCGAGCTAGCAACCTGTACCGATAAATATTACCGTTGGGAACAATGGTTTTTCACCCGTTTATACGAAAAAGGCTTAGTGTATAAAAAAAATGCGATCGTCAACTGGGATCCCATCGACCAAACCGTGTTAGCCAACGAACAAGTGATTGATGGGCGCGGCTGGCGTTCGGGTGCATTGATTGAACGGCGCGAGATTCCACAATGGTTCTTGAAAATCACCGCCTATGCAGAAGAATTACTCAATGATTTAAATACATTGGACGACTGGCCAGAAGCAGTCAAAACCATGCAAGCCAACTGGATTGGACGCTCGGAAGGGGTTGAAATTCATTTTAAACTCAATGACGAAGACTTAACCGTATTCACCACCCGCCCCGATACGTTGATGGGTGTGACGTATATGGCGATTGCGGCAGAACATCCCGTGGCAAAACAAGCGGCTGAAAATAATCCCAAACTCGCGATATTTATTGAACAATGTGGTCAAGGTGGCATGGCTGAAGCCGATATTGAAACCGCAGAAAAATTAGGCATGGATACAGGTTTACGCGCCACCCATCCAATTACGGGCGATGAAGTCCCCGTGTGGGTTGCCAATTTCGTGTTAATGGGTTACGGCTCTGGGGCGGTGATGTCCGTGCCTGCACATGACCAACGCGATTTTGAATTTGCCCAAAAATACGGTTTATCAATTAAACAAGTGATTAAACCTGCTGACAGTGAATTGCCTGAAACTATGGACGCGGCAATGACTGAAAAAGGCATATTGTTTCATTCAGCGCAATTCGATGGACTGACTTCACAACAAGCGTTTGTCAAAATCGCCGAACATTTAGAAGCGGGTCAACAAGGTGAACGCCAAGTCAATTATCGTTTGCGGGATTGGGGCGTATCGCGTCAACGTTATTGGGGTTGTCCGATTCCAATTATCAATTGTCCAACTTGTGGTGCAGTGCCTGTGCCTGAGAAAGATTTACCCGTTAAATTACCTGAAGATGTGGTGTTAGATGGAGCAGGTTCGCCGATTAAGAAAGACCCTAATTTCTATCAAACCACTTGCCCTAAATGTGGCGGGGCGGCAGAACGTGAAACCGATACCTTTGACACCTTTTTTGAATCCTCTTGGTATTACGCGCGATTTGCCAGTGCGGATTATGAACAAGGCATGTTAGACGAACGAGCGAAACATTGGCTACCTGTTGACCAATATATCGGCGGGATTGAACATGCGATTTTACATTTATTGTATGCACGATTTTTCCATAAACTCATGCGTGATGAAGGCTTTGTGACTTGTGATGAGCCGTTCAAACGTTTATTGACTCAAGGTATGGTGTTAGCAGATTCATTTTCGCAAATGACGGAAGCAGGTGAAAAACTATGGATTGCGCCGCAAGACGTGAAAACCGAAACCGATGAAAAAGGACGGATTACCAGTGCCAGTTATCAAGGTAAACCTGTAGAACATGGCGGTATGGGCAAGATGTCCAAATCGCGTAACAACGGCGTTGATCCACAATTGATGATTAACAAATTTGGCGCGGATACAGTGCGCTTATTCATGATGTCAGATTCGCCGCCCGATCAATCTTTAGAATGGTCTGAGTCAGGTGTGGAAGGTTCGGCGCGGTTTTTACGTCGTTTGTGGCAATGGATGTATGAGCATACCCAAAGAGACATTCCTACTTTGAACTTGGCAAAATTAAATTCGGATGAAAAAGCCTTGCGCCGTCACATTCACGCTACGATTGAAAAAGTCAGCGATGATTTAGGGCGACGTTATACGTTTAATACCGCGATTGCCAGTATGCGTGAGTTATTGAATAGCTTAAGCAAAGCCAAAAATAGCCCACAAATGAATGCCGTTGCACAAGAAGGTTATGAAGCGGTGGTATTGATGCTTGCGCCAATTATTCCGCACATGACCCAAAATTTATGGGAAGCCTTAGGCAAAACAGGTTTAATTTTAGATGCGGAATGGCCAACTGTGGATAAATCTGCGTTGGTACAAGATGAGCTTAATTTAGTGGTGCAAGTGAATGGTAAACGCCGTGCGAATATTACGGTTGCTGCCGATGCGTCGAAAGATGTTATTGAACAAATGGCGTTGAATGACGAGCAAGTTCAGAAATTCACTGCGGACAAAACCGTGCGAAAAGTGATTGTTGTACCGAAGAAATTAGTCAATATTGTGGCGGGTTAGTTAAAAAGTCTCGTTCCCACATGCCATGTGGGAATGTCTTCAAGACGTGTCACATCGAATATATTCATGACGCAGCGCATGGGAATAATATATTTTTAAATTAACGGGTTTTAAACCAACGGCTTGCTGCTTCATATAATTCATCGAAATTAATCCCAATCCCCATGATATTAGGTTGAACCATAAAAATACGGCTGATCTTTTCTTGTAATTCTTGTTCTGAATCAGATGTTTCGGCAATCATTTTTAAAATATCGTCTGATTTCTGTAAAAATTCGTCTTTGGTGAGCATTTGTTCAGATAATTTTCTGACGATTGAAAGCACTTGTTGCATAGGGTCTTCGGTGCGAACTGTACCCAATAATTCAGCCAGTGAATAATCTCGTTCTTCGCCTGCATATTCAGTTTTGCCACGTTGTTCTAATTTGATAAGTTTTTTATAACTGACGGTTTCTTCTGGATTGTCAGGCAAGCAAATCAGTTCTTGTACACTTAATTCTTCAAAAATTTTACGAATATCGCGGAATGTGTATAAAATTGCGGCAAAATATTCGCGTTTCTGTTGCCCATTGATTTGAATTGAAATCTGTCTTTTTTCTTCGTCCGCCACAATCACCGCCGTTGCATTGAATTGTTTGTCTTCTAATACCGCGCCTGTGCGCCAGCGTAATTCTTGTTTAATATCTCGGTGCATTTTGACGATGAATTTAGCAATGATGGTTTTGGGTAGAAATTCGTAACTTAATAAAAATTGGATCGCGTCTGTTTTGTCAAATTCAAAGGCAGGTTGTTCAACGGGCAGTAAATCGGGGATTAGGATTTGTTTTGTGTGTTCGATTTGGTAGCACAGTTCAAATTTTCTCATTAATTCAAGAATATAGTTTTGTTTATGTGAGGGAACGCAGGAGCTGAGATATTGGCAGAATTCTGCGTGTTCAAGTATGCCTTTGTTGTTGGCAAGGTTTTCGGAGTTGATGATTTTGTAAACCGCTTCTGTGACCCATTTGGGGTTGATGACGTTGGTTTCTTCGAGTAAGGCTTGTTTAAAGTGGATGACGATGCCTAAGTCGTGGAGGAATTTGACGAGAGTTTGTTGAAAGGATTCTTGTTTGATGTCGTTGGTTTCGCACAGTTTGACGTAATCATCATAAGGAATGTATTTTTCACCTTCTACATTTTTTTGTTCTAAGGCTTGTTTGACTTTGAGCCAGCTTTCAGGCCATAGGGTTTCTAGGATTTCAACTTTGGCGATGGCTTGTTGTATTGCTTGTTTGAGTTCATCAATGCCGCGTGTGGTTTTGCAGGAAATGCGGTAAAAACCGACGATAAAAGGGTATTTTTGTTGTAAAAAGGTGCGGTTTACGTCAAATCCGGGGTTTTCATCCATTTTGTTTAAGATAATCAGTACGGGAGATTGTCCGCCGAATGATTCGATATGTTGTAGCCAATATTCGGTTTTTTCTTCTTTGCGTCCATCGAGTACCAGTAGGTATAGGCTGCGTTTGGATAGGAAAAATTGATGGGTGGCGTGCATGATTTCTTGTCCGCCGAAGTCCCATAGTCGTGCTTTGATCGGTAGGGTTGCGGTGTCAAATTGCCAGTGACGGATTAAGATGCCATGGGTTTGTGATTCGTGTTCATTAAAGTTTTCGCCCAACAGTTGTTTGACTAAAGAGGTTTTGCCTGATGCGCCTTCACCAACCAGTAGCATTTTTAATTCATTCATTGGTTGTGGGTTGTCACCAAGGGCGTTGAAATAGTTGCGGATGGATTCAATTCCTTGGGTTGCTATTTCGTATGGCGGGGTTTTGAGGGGGTTATTAAATAACGCAATATGGTACATATTTTGAAATTTTCCAAACGACGCTGGCAGCTCTTTTAGCTGGTTATAACTTAAATCTAAATAACTCAAATTTTGCAGTTGCCCAAATGACGCTGGCAGCTCTTTTAGTTGGTTGTTATGTAATTCTAACCATCTCAAATTTTGCAGTTGCCCAAACGACGTTGGTAATTCTTGTAGTTGGTTGTTTTCTAAATATAACTCCCTCAAGTTTTGCAGTTGCCCAAACGACGTTGGTAGTTCTTGTAGCTGGTTATTATATAATCTTAGTTCCATCAAATTTTGCAGTTGAGTAAATGAGTTGGAGAGAATATTGAAATCATTGCCAACTAGTGATAATTTTTTTAAATTTATCAAATAAATCAAAGAGTTAGGAATTACTGAAAGCTCTAAATAATCTAAACTCAACCCAACAACATTATTATTTTTATCCACTGCATAGCCGTTTTCTCCAGAATAACTAGTCACTTTATCTAAATCAATTTGCTCTAACTTTTTATCAATTTCTTGCTCTAATTGTTTGATGATGTCTAGGTCGGTCATGATGCTTGTCTTTTGAACAGGATTTAAGGGATTGATGGATGGACAAGATTTTGATTGTAGATATTTTTGGGAATGGTGGCAAATCGATTGTTTTTAATCTTGATAATCTTTAAATCTGTTTCATCTTGTTCAGAACAGGATTTAAGGGATTGATGGATGGACAGGATTTTGATTGTAGATATTTTTGGGAAGTGTGGCAAATCGATTGTTTTTAATCCTGAAAATCTTTAAATCTGTGTCATCTTGTTCAGAACAGGATTTAACGGATTGATGGATGGACAAGATTTTAATTGTAGATATTTTTGGGAAGTGTGGCAAATCGATTGTTTTTAATCCTGAAAATCTTTAAATCTGTGTCATCTTGTTCAGAACAGGATTTAACGGATTGATGGATGGACAGGATTTTGATTGTAGGCATATTTGAAATTGCTGAAAATCTCTAAACCCTGACTCAGACATTTCATGATTAACATGATTGAATTCCACAAGAGCCTCAAAGAGAAATTTCTTAAGACTCTCAATCCTTAGATAAAACTATTTAGCATCCTCAGTTGACGCTGTATCCCATAATTCTTGAGTATAACCCAATTGCTGTGCCGCAATAATCTCGTTTTCTGTTAACTCAAACCATGTTTTAGAATCAGACGCAGGTGCAGGCTGTTCCTCAAGCCAACTGGCCTCATTCCAACCCAATACCGCCCACAATGCTTGCTCTGCTGGATTCAAATCTGCCCAAGCCTGCTGACTCCAAAACGTTTCAATATCCCCTTCAGGTACACGAACACTAATAGGGACAAGCGTATCTTTCACATTTGCAGGTACTTTAAGGCTGGATGGAATTGCATTCTTCGTCGCATTCACAATCGGTTCTAACGAAACCCCTTTTTCCTCTGAAGCCAACACAGGTGTAATCACTAAACTACTGAATATAATAGACATACCAATAACAAGCGTTTTCATAATAACATCCTTTAACAGAGTGAAACCAATGACTACTCACAATATACACCTACAATTATAGAGTGATTTTTAACCCTGCTTGTCTCAAATTTTCCCCAAAATTAGTTTATAATGAGAATTATTTCTATCTGGAGCTTAAATAGATGCATTCACAAACGCTACAAAAATGGCAACATTCACATGACTTCTCAAACCATAATGTAAAAGGTGAAACCCGTACCCTGCAAGTTCTAGTTTTAACCACAATTACCATGGTGATTGAAGTTGTTGCAGGCTATTCGTATGGTTCAATGGCATTATTGGCCGATGGTTGGCACATGGGAACGCACGTTGCAGCGTTTACAATTACACTATTTGCTTATCAATACGCCAGACGCTACACAAATAGCGAACAATTCAGTTTTGGGACAGGAAAAGTCAATGTTTTAGGTGGGTTTGCCAGCGCTATCGCTTTAGCCGTCGTTGCATTTATGATTGGCTTAGAATCCATGCAACGCCTCTTCTCACCGCATGAAATTCAATTCAACGAAGCCATTATTGTTGCGGTGTTAGGGCTTATCGTCAATCTCGCATCAGCATGGCTACTACAAGGCGGTGGACATGACCACCATCACGGGCATCATCATGGACACGACGAGCATCATCATGACCATAATTTAAAAGCCGCTTATTTTCATGTATTAGCCGACGCATTAACCTCTGTATTAGCCATTATTGCACTGATTATTGGTAAATATGCGGGCATGACTTGGTTAGATTCTGTCATGGGCTTAGTCGGTATGGTGATTATTATGCGTTGGGCGTATGGTTTATTACAAGAATCCAGCGGTATTTTGCTTGATCGTAGCGTTGACGACACAAAACAACAAATTCAATCCACTATCGAATCTGATTCAGACAATCGGATTGCTGATTTACATGTATGGCGTGTCAGCCCCGATAATAATGCCGCGATTATTGCCCTCGTCACTGATGAGCCAAAACCTGCTAGCCATTATAAAAAATTACTACATGCCTTCCATTTATCGCATATTTCGATTGAAGTCATACATTGTGAAGATAAACAAGCTTGTAAAACCTAAAAAACACTGCATTATCTAAAGTAGGCTGGTTTTATGCAGGGGGAGATACCAGCCTTCTAAGGTTATGATTCAAACCGTAAGCTTGCTATGTTATCCTTATTAAAATAAAGTTTATATTTTCCCCCTCCATCAGTCCATATTAAAAAATAATGACATTATCCTATCTTTCTAGTCGAATTTATTTGCTATTTATAAGTTTATCTTTGTGTTTAGCTGTTTTATTGCTATGGTTAAGCTATAGCCAATCTGACAGCTTGAGGCAAAAACAAACGACATTAGCACAGTATTCTATATTCTATAGTTCTGAATATATAGAAAAAATCATTTCTAACAAAAAACACAATGCACAATTACTCATAGAAACTGAAAAAGACCTATTAACCTTTTTATTACAAGAAAATAATCACCAATATATAAAACCATTTTTACAGCGTATAAAACAATTTTTGCCTCAGGCAATTGGCTACATTTTGCTGCAAAAAGAAGGACAAATTATAGCTGCTGATGGTGAAAAAGCCTTTAATGATTACCACTCTAATAAGTTAAAAAACTTTATTAACAAACCGATCTATTTTGATCTGCATCACTACAAACAATCACCTTTTTTTACTATCACACTCAAAATTGAGCATCGAATGCTAATCATTGGTTTTCCTGCCCAAATTGTTTTAGATAGCTTAAAATTTTCAACCCCTTATCAAGAATTACTTTTAATCACTCATGATAATCATCCCACGAAAACAATTTTTACTAAACAAGGGCATACCCACCAACTTTCATCAACTCAAGTAATTTTAGCTGAAAAAATAATAAATTCATTACAATGGAAACTGCTCAGCGTACCTTTAGATAATCAGTATTTTGAAAAACAAAAAAACTTGATTTTTCTTGATTATTTAGGGATTTTCATTAGTTTTATTTTCCTAGGTGGATTTTTATCCTATCAAATTTCAAAAATAGATAAAAAATATCAAACCACAGAATCAGCATTATTATCTAAAGAAGCCCAATTACAAGCAATTGTGAATAGTTTGCCTGTGATTTTATGGGTAGTGAATTGTAAAGGGGCTATCACATTTTCCCGTGGTCAAGGGCTTATCACCTTAGGTTTGAGTCAAGATGAACTCGTTGGACAATCCATTTTTACCTATTATCGAGAGATACCTGAATTTTTGGCCAATGTACAATTAGCTCTTAATAACCAACGGGTTTGCAATATCATTAAGTTGAATAAATCACCTTATGTGTTTGAAATTGTTTACGCTCCTTTATTAAATGATACCAAGCAAGTGGCAGGCGCATTGATTTTAGCCTCGGATATTACTAAACGCCAAGATATAGAACAGCAATTTTTCCAACAAGTTCGACGTAACAAAATGATTTTACAGAATTCTATGGATGGATTTTGTATTTTAGATGAAACAGGACATTTAAAAGAAGTTAATGAGGCTTTTTGTCAATTAACAGGCTATACAACTGAAGAACTATTAAATTGTAAAATTCATGAATTAGATATTTATCAAACCAAAGAAGAAACCGAAGAGTTTTTAACCAAACTGCTACAAAAAGGCCATTTACGTACTGAAAGTTGCTTAAAACATAAAGATGGTCATAAAATTGATATTGAAATCAGCAGTACTTGTACCTATCCATCGGTGCATGGCGAAACTCAGCCGTTGTTATTCAGTTTTATACGGGATATTTCACAACGAAAACGTACTGAAGAACAATTACATATTGCTAAAGAAGCCGCAGAATCAGCAAGCCAAGCCAAAAGTGATTTTCTTGCAACCATGAGTCATGAGATTCGTACCCCAATGAATGGGGTGATTGGTACGACTGAGCTATTAGGTAAAACAATATTAGATGATAAGCAACAACGTTATGTTGAAGTGATTCATCACTCTGGCGAGGCTTTATTGAATTTAATCGATGATATTTTGGATTTTTCTAAAATCGAAGCCAAAAAATTAGAATTAGAATATTTACCCTTTGATTTGGAAAATTTAGTAAGCGAAGTGATTAGCTTGTTTAATATCACCATACAACAAAAATCCCTGGCTTTTATTTGCCAATTTCCAAGCGATTTAGCCAGCCTATTTTATGGGGACGCGGGACGTATTCGACAAATTCTTGTCAACTTATTAGGCAATGCGATTAAATTTACCAGTGAGGGTGAAATAACTTTAATAATCAAAATATTAGAACAAGATAATAAGCAGGCTCTATTTTATATTGAAGTGCAAGATACAGGCATAGGGATGACCCCGCAAGAGCAGGAAAATCTATTTCAAGCTTTTTCACAGGCTGACAGTTCAACCACGCGGCGTTATGGTGGTACAGGCTTAGGACTGGTGATTTCTCAACGTTTATTAACCTTGATGCACGGCGAAATTGGCGTGAACAGCGAACAACAGCAAGGTAGTCGTTTCTGGCTTAAACTACCTTTACAAAAAATGAATATAGCACTAGATCAACCTGATGCGAATTCAATGAATATGCTGCGCCAAAAACGTATTTTACTCTTAGAACAACATACGATAAGCCTAAGTATTTTAGAAACTTATTTGCAAAACTGGCAGATTTCTGTACAAGCCACTGATACCATAGGTCATTGTTATACTTGTCTATCTGAAGCCAATCAGCAGGCGACCCCTTATGATGCAATTATCATTGATTTTCATATTTTAGCTGATGAAGGACGTTATTCTAAAGTTTTACAGTATATTAAACAAAAACAAGCGGATTACCCATTAAAAATTATTGTTAATGCAATTGATAGTTTTGTTGTGCCCCAACAGTGGGTGGTGGATGGTATCTTATATAAGCCATTATTACCTAAGCAGTTATCAGATTGTTTATTGCAATTATTTGGTTTAAACAATCAAAAAAAATCAAGCAACATTCAGCAAATGATCCCAACTGATTTTTCAGGCTGGCATATTCTATTAGCTGAAGATAACAAAATTAATCAAGAAGTATTATGCGAACTGTTAAGACAATTGGGTTGTGAGGTTTCTGTGGTTGAAAATGGACGGGATGTGCTACAAGCGATGACCGAAGCCCGTTATGATTTAGTGTTTATGGATTGCCACATGCCTGAAATGGATGGTTTACATGCCACTCGTTATATTCGTCAAGCTGAGTCATTAGGCGATGCCATAGAACGAATTCCAATTATTGCTCTGACTGCCAATGCAACTGCGCTGGATCGTGAAGAATGTGTGATGGCGGGGATGGATAATTTTTTAAGCAAGCCAATTAAATCAGAAGTGCTACATAATATTTTAATGCAGTATTTAGGCGTTCACCCTGAGCATAAACCTGTTGAAATACAACAGCCTCTAGTCAATATAGAATTAATTTCTAAACGCGCTTTAGATAATATCCGCAAAGATATGGGAAAACGTGGTATTGGCTGGTTAATTGACATTTTTATCAATGAATTACCAAACTATCAAAATGAATTAGAGCACGCGGTACAGGCTAAAGATGCAGAGCTTATTTATTCTGCTGCTCATAAGTTTAAAGGGGCGTGCTCAAACATTGGCGCAGTTGGATTAGTCAGTTTATGCACCCAATTTGAGGCAGCCGCTAAAGAGCAAAATATCATTTATGCTCAACAATTAGTATCAAATGAGTTTTCAATAGCCTTTAAGCAACTTAAACAGGAATTATTGGAAATTCGAACACAAGAGCCTTAAACGTAGTTCAAAGGAAGGAATAGTGTAGTTTTTAACTGTGTGAAAGCCCGCTTTATCAGGTTGGATAAGATGACAATTGATAAAGCGTATATTTATTTCAATGTTTATTTAACGTGGTTGAATTTCTCTTAAATGCCTCCCAACAGATAACCAAGCTCCAAGTAAACCTAAGCCTGCACCCATCAGAAATAACAAGAGGCTGCTAGTGACACCTAAAGTAATCATTTCATATTCAACATAATATAAACTGGATAGCTTTTTCACAGGTTCGACTAATAAGTAAAATGAAATCGAAACCAATATCCACGCAATCAGGCTGCCTGCTAAACCATAATAAAGTCCTGTGTATAAAAAGGGTCTGCGGATAAATTCATCGGTTGCCCCAAATAATTTAGTGATTTCAATCTCTTCTCGCTTATTATAGATAGACAAGCGAATCGTATTCCCAACAATTAATAGCACAGCTAATGCTAATAAAAATCCTAAAATCCACACGCTACGCTGCACAATTTTTAGCATGGCAAACAAGCGTTGCAACCACAACATGTCATATTGCGCAATATCCACCATTTCTAAAGTTTGTAATTGATTCAGCAAGGTTTCGCTGTATTGAGGGTCTGTAATATCAAATTGGGGACTGAGTACTAATACTGCAGGTAATGGATTCTGTTCTAAAGCATGTAGAGCTTCACCGAATCCAGATAATGTTTGATATTCAGCAAAGGCCTCATCATGAGTAATAACGCGAATACTGCCTAAATCGTACTGATTTTGTAATTTCTTAGCCAAAACATGGGCTTGTTCATCAGATACCTGTGGTTGTAAAAACAGTGAAATTTGTACCGAACCTCCCCAATCTTGACTCACATGCTGTGCATTTTGCAGTAAAATCAACAAACTTGTCGGTAACGTCAGTGCAATACCAATCACTGCTGCAGTCATTAAGGTCGTCATTGGGGTTTTTACAAGCTGTTTGAAGCTACTACTTAATACATCCAAATGATGTGCTAACCATGCGTTTAAATGATCTCGCTGCACTGTTGGTTGAGCGCGTTTTGGACGCGGGGCGGGTTGAACTGGAGTGCGAGTTGGCTTTCTAGTAGCTGCTCGTTTCATCTAAATTCCTAGCAAAGAGCTAATTAATATGATTTTAGCAAATAAAACAGACTACCCATAGCAGGCTTCTACAGCACAGTATGGATAGTGATACTATCTTATTCTATATATGGATTAATGAATACCTTTTGTACATATTCAATATCGTTAGATTCAACCTCATAGTCTAAATATCCACCTTCTCGAAAATGTATTGCAGGGGGTACAAGTTGGCCTTTTTTCGGTAATGGTGTTGCAGTTGCAGTAAAATCAGGTTGCAGAATATATTTTGCTTGATTAAAAGTAACCAAATACGATCCATTTTTATAAATTTCGGCATCTTCTAAACCATCAATCTGGTGTAGCATGGTGAGAAATATGGAAGGTTCTATGATCGTTGGATAAATCGTTTGTGCTGTCGTATCACCATAAGCCATTTTGCCTTCAGGCACTTGATACTCTCCCGCTCTAGTTAAACGTCCAGCACGACGAGTAATTTGCACCCCTAATTCGTCTGAAAAACTATCATCACAAGCATAAATATCGTAGTCGTCATAACTTTCACAATCTGAATCTGATGAGGAGGTTTCGACAAAAGCATCAAACTCGCATACGACAACCACATCTGATTCTTCGTCCTCACGCAGACCACGGTTATCTGAGACATTTGCATAGTCAAAAATCACATCACCTTTTTCTCCCATCGTAATATCACCATTTGGCAATATATTTTGTAAGGCTGTCATGTCTTTGGGAGCAGGAATTAAGGATAATGATTGGCTTTCTGAAGTGGTAATATTTAAGTTACGTTGACCTATTTGAATATTGGATTCTGCATCACTTTCTTGCTGAGAAAAGCTATTATTATCAGGAATAAATGCAAATTGTAATCCTGACTCATCAGCAACTTTAACAATACCATCCGCATTTTGGGCAAACTTAAATTGACCTAAATTATTTTCGCTTAATGCTAGATTCATGTGTGACAAAATCGTATCTTCTTCCTCTGAATCACCACCCAATGCAAGCCCTGAATCTAATTTAGGTAGTTTAGGTGTATTAACCCTTGAGGCTGGAGCTGGATTATCATCCAAAGTCTTAATTGCTAGCGGAGTCCCACCTGGTACAATAAGCACACTATTAAGTCCATCAAAAAACCAACCTATGGGTAATAACTCATTAATATCTTTAGCACTAATTTTTCTTAGATCAAAGTTTGTCACAAGCTTGGTTGTATCCTCACTAGGCAATCTTCCAAACACGATGTTAGGGTCTAAACTGTTGATATGTTCCGTTGTAAATTCAAACAGCACTTGTGGTGAAAAACCACCTAAAGATGCCGCTTTAATACCTCGTAAGCTTTTAGGTGGTATAAATGAGAACTGTTCAATTGAAATAGCTGAAATAGCCGAATAAGTCATATAAGCCATTTGTTCAGCATTGATGCTTCGAAAAGCTTCGGGACGCAATCCTTTTATGTTAGGTTCACGGAACGCTTGGAATCCTTCTACTGACAGATTTTGCATCTTTTCTGCGGTTACGGTTTCTATTTCTTCAGGCTCAATATCATAATCAGTAAGTTTATATTCAAGTACGTTAACACTGGCTTTTAAAATTAATTCCTGAGGAAATTTTGCATCAAGCTCACGCACAATCACATCAAACCGAAAACGGCCTAATAATACCGCTTTCCAAGTTGCAATATAATTATAACTATCTAGCTGGGTATCTACAGGAGCATGTTTCAGCTCATATTTTAATTTGTAGTTACGTGATGAGTCCACATTAAATGTAGCAAAATATTTATCTCCATAAGCAACTGTTTTATCCAGTATAAATTCTTCTGTTAAACCTTCTGGAACGCGTAGTGTTGGCGGTTTATGAATTGGAATTTCAATACTCTCACCCGTATCTGAATACTCAAATTCAGATTCTGATATTTCTTTGCAATTATGTATGCCCCATCCATAATACCCATTGGTTGCAGTTTTAAAACAAAAATAGCCTTCATTAGTAATTTGTTGTGCATCAAATAAAACATTTGATGAGTAAAATTGATCCGTACCACAACTATCAGTTTCCCCAACATCACCACTGAGTCCTGCGTAAGCCTCTCCTGTTTCGATATTAGCAATACTCAATTCACATTCACCCGCTTCAGAAATAGAAAGAGATAGTTGTGTGTTATCAAATGTTTCTACGGTTTGCAATAAACCTATTTGTACTGTTGTTGTACTATCTGGCTGTGTAGGATTCTCAGAACCATCACCATTTGTCGATGTTGGTGAAGAACCATCGCCATTTGTCGATGTTGGTGAAGAACCGTCGTCATTTGCTGATGTTGGTGAAGAACCATCGCCATTTGTCGATGTTGGCGAAGAACCATCGCCATTTGGTGGTAGAGGTGAAGAATTATCACCACCTGTGGGTGCTGCTGGCTGTCCTGTATTAGATGGATTTCCTATCGGCACGCCAACCGTATCTTCTGCGGGGAGCAGTTGTCCAAACAGCAACAACGCTAGCCCTAAAAAAATATTAAACATAAAAACCTACCTTTCTTAAATAATTTTGATAAAAACGTAAAAATATTTAGCTTATTATCTTTCTATTATTAGTGAACTTATCTTTATTTTAAAGCTTAAATGTATAAGAATTTTTAAATTGGTATTATTGTTGAATAGTTATCAAGGCCTTTTTAAGGTAGGGCACTTCATAATAAAATACATTACTCAACTGACTACATCCGTTTAAACTTTAATTGCTAAGAGTTTAGAAATTAAATGGTGTAAAATAGGATGCCATGCTGTATTTACAAATAAACCTTTATACTGGCCAACTGCCTAAATAGATTGTAGTTATAATGACAATAGATAATGATTCAGGCGTTTATGAAGATGATGATATTTTCTTTGCTGAAGAAACAAGTGAAGATAATATCGCGGTATTTTCTGGGCAAACATGGAAAATGTTAGTCATTGATGACGAAGAAGAAGTGCATTCTATTACCCAATTTTCACTGGGTGATTATCTGTTCCAAGCACATCAACTGCATATTCTTAATGCCTACTCTGCAGTTGAAGCTAAGGATATTATCTCTCAGCATGATGACATTGCTTTAATTTTACTCGATGTTGTGATGGAAACCGATGATGCAGGGTTGCAACTGGTCAAATATATTCGCGAGGAGCTACAAAATAATTTAGTCAGAATTGTGCTACGAACTGGGCAGCCCGGTCAAGCACCTGAAAAAGAAGTGATTATAAAATATGATATTAATGACTATAAACATAAGACCGAACTCACTGATGATAAGCTATTCACTTTAGTCACTACCAGTTTGCGTAATTATATTGATTTAACCACCATAGAATCCTACCGTTTAAATTTAGAACAAAAAGTCCAAGAACGTACTCAAGAACTCGCTGATAAAAATCAAGAACTATTAGAACTCAATCAAGCCTTGCGTCATCTTAATCAAGAAAAAAATGAATTTCTCCATATTGCTACCCATGATTTAAAAAATCCCTTATTTGCTATTCAAAGCCTTGCCAATTTAATTGCTACCAATAGTTCAGAATTGAAAGTCGAACGTATTATTGACTTTGGGCGCACGATTGAAAATAGTGCAGGTGAAATGTTCAGTTTAATTCAGCAGTTGATGGATGTGAATGCTATTGAATCTGGAGAAATGCGGTTTAATTTAGAAGTATTTAATTTAATAGAAAACTTACAAAATACAATCAATGCTTATCGAGAACAAGCAAACCTAAAAAAATTATCCTTACAAATAGAACTACCACAACAATATGATGAATATAATATATTTGCAGATAAACATGCTTTAAATGAAATTGTTGGGAATTTGGTGTCAAATGCAATTAAATACTCGTTTTCTGGAAAAAAAATAGCCCTTATTGTCTTTAAACAAGATCAACATGTTTGTATTGAAATTAAAGATCAAGGGCTGGGCTTAAGCGCACAAGATCAAACTTACTTATTTAAAAAATTTAGCTGTTTAACTCCGCGTCCTACAGCAAATGAAAGCTCTAGCGGTTTAGGCTTATTTATTGTTAAAAATTTAACTTTGGCAATGAAAGGTAATGTTTGGTGTGAAAGTGAATTAGAAAAAGGAAGCCGCTTCTTTGTGAAATTCCCATTGGCTAATCACATGCCAAAAGATGCTGTAAAAGAACTGTATATCACATCGCCGATAAATCGAGCAGAATTGCTACAGCGCTCATTCCAATTTCTACGGGAAACTGAAAGTCGTTTAGTACAATTTTTAGATGCAATGCCAGTGGGGGTGACTGTTGTCGACCATGCAGGCAAGCTGTACTACGTTAATCAAAAAGCCCAAGATTTACTGGGTAAAGGCATTGTACCAAACACAACGTATGAGAATTTTTCTGAAATTTATCAGCTTTATCATGCGGGTTCAGAGAAATTATATTGTGCATCACATTTGCCGATTACCCAAGCATTAGAGGGTACAAGCTCCAGTGTTGATGATGTGGAAATTCATCATGGTGGTGAAACCATTCCTCTCGAAGTGTGGGCAACCCCGATTTACACTGAAAAAAAACAAATTTCTTTTGCAATTGCGGTCTTTCAAGATATTACCAAGCGCAAAAAATCCGAAATTGAGCGTGAAAAATTTACATCAGAATTAGTGCAATTAAAAAAATCCTATGAGCGTTTTGTGCCACGAGAATTTCTCAACTTACTTGATAAGCAGCACATGATTGATGTGCAATTAGGCGATCAGATTGAAAAAGAAATGACGGTGATGTTTTCTGATATTCGTGGTTTTACTACGTTGTCTGAAGATATGGAACCACAGGAAATCTTTGATTTTATCAATAATTATTTAGGGCAAATGGAGCCTATTATTTTAAAGCATCACGGTTTTATCGATAAATATATTGGTGATGCGATTATGGCTTTATTCCCAACCACGGTGGATGATGCGGTACGTGGTTCTATTTCAATGCTGCAAACTTTAAATCAATACAATAATTTGCTGCAACGTGCAGGTTATCCCTCAATTAAAATTGGCATAGGTTTGAATACGGGACCCTTGATTTTAGGTACTGTGGGTGGGCAGAATCGTATGGATGGTACGGTTATCTCTGATGCAGTGAATACTGCTGCCCGAATTGAAAATTTAACCAAATTATACGGTGCACCATTATTGATTACAGCACAGTCTTATATGAAGTTGAAAAATATTATGGAATACCACATTCGAGTAATTGATAGCGTCAAAGTAAAAGGCAAATCCAATACTGTGGTGGTCTACGAAGTATTTGATGCTGATGAACCCGCCGTGATAGAGTTGAAATTACAAACGTTACGAGATTTTGAGCAAGGTTTTATGTGTTATCACAATGGACATATTGCCAAAGCCCTCACATTTTTTGAAAAAGTGAACTCAATCAACCCAACTGACCGTGCCACCTTAGTGTATTTAGAACGCTGTTCAGAAAAATCCTGACAATATTATGTATTTTGGCCAATACTCTCAGAGTTAAATTCATCCAAACACTGTTGAATATAGTTGAGCAATTGCGGCATGGATTTAGAAACTGTAGGACTCAAAGTCGCATGCAAAGCCAAAGATTCTGGCTCAACAACAATTCCACATACTATCCACCGATTTGGCGATTGTCCTAAATTCTCAGCCAATTGCAACAACGTCATTAAACTTATTCCATGGCTTGATACGCTGGTTGCAGGTAAAAGTGATAATTGCGACCACGAACAAACCTGACCTATGGGTAAATCTGCATGAATCGCATCCACTAAAATAGCGAACTCGGCTTGTTTTAAATGGGAAAGCAAATCTGTGGTAGGCGTTTCACAACGTATAAAGTTGACAGATTGATTGGAGCAGGCGTTTTTCCCCATCACTTCTATCACTTTCCAACCCAGTTGATCATCACCATATGGTGAACCAATGCCAATAACACAGGTCATACTCATAGATTATCCAAGTTAAAACCGATAGCTTTTGAGTGCATCCCCACTCTAAAAATATAACACCCAAAAACTACGATGAATCAACTTTAATCAAAATTAGCTAGCTTGCAAAAAGCCTTCTAATCTCGTTTGTAAATAAGTTTGACTTTTTCTCAAATTGGTCAGGTACGCGGTAGCATGATCCGAGGAATTTGCCACACGATCTACTTCACCGTTGACTTTGTCAAACTGATTATACAAACCTGCAAACTGAGGATTGGAAACACACAACTGCAAAATTTTATCACTATATTGTGATAGTTCTTCAGGTAGACTATGCAGTGGTTGAAACATAATGTAGTACTCCCTTGGTCTTTGGTAACACGACACCTTGATTTTAATTATTATTGATAAGGCTGTATAAATAATTCTAGCAGTAAATATAAAAATGGATAGTGTTTAGCCTTAAATAGCTGCCTTATTATCATTTTTTCTACAATAGTTTGGGCAGTTTTGATGATTCAGTAGAATACAATATGGATAATTTATGTTTGGATTTAATGTACAGATGTAGCTATTCTACTTTGCATGTCTTAATATCAAAAGATAGCAGAGTGTGTTTTAGCTTTATTTGATGGGTTTAAGTTTTTCTGCTTAGCCAACATGAAATGTGTAAGCTGAGCGATTGAAATGATTTGTATTTTCTAAAATACTGTCAGAAATATTAATATTTACGATCAATATTGTGCGATTTTGTTGGCGGTAACTCATTAAAGCGGGGTCTTAACTACCTAATATTTATATTTTCAGCTAAAATGAAACCAGACACTTTAAATAGAAACAATATGATAAAACGCATTATTTATACTATATCCATGCTGCGAACCTATCGCCATGCAATATCCGATGTTTTCCAAGCGACACCAGCTCATTATCAAACGATACAAATTAATCCTCAACAATTAAAGCAATTGGGAGTGAGTATATTGGTATTGGATTTTGATGGTGTACTTGCGCCACATGGAGATTTACAACCATTACAAGAGTTACAAAAATGGCTAGAACAGTGTGTGCAAATATTTGGGGAAAATAATATTTTTATTCTGTCCAATAAACCAATGCCGCAACGTATTGCTTATTTTAAACAAAGCTATGCAGGAATTCGATTTATTGTTGCAGTGAAGAAAAAGCCTTACCCTGATGGACTAGAGCAAATTATAACGCTGACAGGCAAACCATCCACTGACATTATGCTCGTAGATGATCGCCTTCTGACAGGAGTGCTAGCCGCGTGTATCGCTAACGTGCAGATCACGTATATTACGTATCCTTACACCTCAATCAAACAACGTCCAATTGCAGAGTTGTTTTTCATGAGTTTACGCGGCTTAGAGCGTAGCTTATTCAGAATTATCAAATAAGTGCTGAATTTCCTTCAAATGCCGATCTAAAGATAGAGATAACATTGAAGAAATGGTGAACAGCGTTGCTAACACATTTAAGTTAGAATCTGCCTCACATGCAGCTCGAATTCGCTCTAAAAAGTGATAATTCAAAGTTTGCATTTCTTTGAAATATTCTCTTAACCCTTCGAATTCAAAATCAAATTCACCTGATTTCTTATATACAAAATACTGCTGTAATAAATAAGAAGAGGTAATTCTAAACACCGTTTCATCCAGTGAAGCAAAAGGCAAATGATAATAGGCCATGCCACGCATCGGAGACAAAACAGGACAGGCACTACTTGCCATTACGAAACCAATTAAGGCCCGCAAACCAGTTTGTGCATCTGTACGCTTAAAATACTCACGTTCAGGGGTTTTGACTGAAATATCGACTTCTTTACATGAAAGAATTTCGGCAAAACCTAATAAAATCTCATGCGCGTCTATCGCAACGGGACAATGAGAATACTCTTCTGTTTTTAATGGACAATTGGGGCATTGATGAAAATCTAATTCCGTCCAGTCTGGGTACTGCGCTTTATCTAATATCTTATCACGCGGTCTATCGAATTCGACTCGATAGTGCAGTCCCTTTCCATCATCCATGGTAAAGGTATATTCAATAAACATAGTATATTCTGACCCATTATCTCAATGATGTTATTAGGACAGGGAGGCCTAGTATAACTGAATGTGGCTCACAGGCAGGCTTCGCATTGTAGAGCAACTAGTAACGTTTATACTTTATCACATTTTGTTTGGTTTTTTTATGGAAAATTTGCTTTTATGCCAATTTTTCATTTTCCAGCGGAAGCTCAATAAATAATTAGCAACTGAAGGAGTGCAATTCAGGAAGGTTTGGTGCCGAGAGTCGGACTCGAACCGACACGATGTTGCCATCGCCAGATTTTGAGTCTGGTGCGTCTACCAATTTCGCCACCTCGGCCTAAAATCTAAAAAAACGATTATACCAAAATGATTTTAAATGTGAAGTAAAAATTATACTTTTCTCATATTTTCTACAAAAATTAAGAGACTGTCACCTGAAAAAACAAATATTCCCATTTAGACAGTCCCACTATTTCTAAAAATGGCTTAGCTGGCTTCAGTTTTCACTTCAACCGTCTCAGTTACTGTTGGCGTATCAACTTCAACATTGCTTGTAGTGGGCGTATCTGCTTCGATCTCAACTGCTTCAGTGACAGGCGACGTTGTATCCGCTTCAACAAGCGTTGTATCTGGAACATCCGCTGGCACATCTCCTGCCATTTCAACTTGCTGTGCAAATAGCATGGCTTCCCGTTCATCACACCATTCTTTGGCATATTCACAATCCGTCCACTGTTTAAAGTAAGGACCACCAATAGTGTAATGGACTAATGAGGCATCTGAACGCGGTTCATCATAACCTACTAAATGATTCCATTTGGATGGGATTTCACCAATAAGCTCATCATTTTCCAGCCATTTAAATTGATGTAATTCCAAACCACTTGCCGTATTCACATAATCCTGCGTCAAAGCCTTACAACGTGCATTGTTAAATAACATCACACTAGACCAATTTTTTTTCTCATACTTGGTTTGGGTTGCATTGAGAAATTTAATTTCTTCTTTAGGCACATGATGATGCTTAACAACTTGGATCGCATAATGGTTATTACGCAAATTCCATAAATTAGCAATGTCATCCAATACCAACATGTCGCAGTCCATAAAAATAGACCAGCCTTCATAATCAGATAGATAGGGGGTTAAAAAACGAGAAAATGAAAATTCGGTTGATTGTAATGGATTACGCTCACGGGTTATCAAACCACCCAAATTCTTTAAATTCAATGGAATAATAGAAACAGGCATTGTTGAACGAGCTAAAATACTATGAGCTAAAGTATGAAAAGCAACAGTTTCTAGCGGGTCAAACCCAATAAATATTCTAATCATGAGTTTTCCTTAAAAGTCGGTCTATGTTGTCAACAATTCTAAGTCAGATAGGGATAATTATCTATACCATAGGGCTTTTAATTACGGAAAGTTTGCATTACTCCATACCTTCTTTCACACCTTCAAGTACATCCAAAATAACCGAACCGCCAACAAGGTCTAATTTATCCAACTCACTTAATTTATGTAAAATTTGTTGTCCTAACTCAAAATCCAAACGACGCATACGAATAAATCCCAACGCCTTTTAGAGTATACATATAAATAGATTCTGCTAAATTAGGGTCTTGCCAATTTGCAGAGTCCTCTGTCAGTTGAGTCCAGTCTGGATTAAAACCGCCAACTTGAGCACACATTTGTAATGCCTGCTGTGCGACTTGTTCTGCTTCTTCAAGACGTGCTTGATAAAAATAAAATTTATACAATGCAATATAAACTTCCAACTGCTGCGGCTTCAATTGTTGTGCTTTCCAAAGTAATTGTTCTGCTACTTCAATATTGTCGTAATTCTTCGCAGCTTGCTGTAAATACGCATTAATGTGCTCTGGGATATTTTGTCCAAATTGAATATTATCTTCTGCAAAAAGTTGCGTAATATTTGCCATATTAGCGTGTTCCTAAACATGATTTGCACACTTTCAGTTCACAGTATAACTTATAGAATATTCCACTTTGAATTGTTATAAATCCCAACTAACGCGAACACCAAATAATATGAAATTCATCTTGTTTCCATAAGCCTTTTTTCACACCTGCTAGAAAATCCACATCATTATGATAAAAAAGCATTTTGCAACAAATAATTAACATGCTAATGACAATATTTATGAGGGAATAAAATCCACCACAAGTAATGTGCCGTCACATTAAAAAATGACAATGAGCTATGGCTTACGAGTTGGATTGAATTGATAAATAGATATATCCACATCTAACTTGCTGAATTTGGTAGACTTGAAAAATACAAGCAAACGGTGAGTTCTGCGTCTAATAATGATATGATAGCCGTTTTCAATTCCAACGGACAGCTTCTATCTATGTTCCAGAAAAGCCTAACCATTGCAGATTTTGACCCAGAATTAGCCCAAGCCATTCAAAACGAAGAACAGCGTCAAGAAGAGCATTTAGAACTGATTGCTTCAGAAAATTATACTAGCCCACGAGTGTTAGAAGCTCAAGGCTCTGTTTTAACTAATAAATATGCGGAAGGCTATCCTAGCAAGCGTTATTATGGCGGTTGTGAGTACGTTGATATTGCAGAAAAATTAGCAATTGAACGTGCAAAAGAATTATTCGGTGCAGATTACGCCAACGTGCAACCGCATTCAGGTTCACAAGCCAATGCTGCGGTTTATCTCGCGCTATTAGAACCACATGACACGGTACTGGGTATGAGCTTGGCTGATGGTGGTCATTTGACCCACGGTGCAAAAGTCAATTTCTCAGGTAAGATTTTCAACGCGATTCAATACGGTTTAGATAAAGAAACGGGTGAAATCGACTATGAGCAAATGGAACAGCTTGCTTTAGAACATAAACCTAAAATGATTATCGGTGGTTTTAGTGCTTATTCGCGTGTGGTGGATTGGAAGCGGATGCGTGAGATTTCAGATAAAGTCGGCGCGTATTTAATGACTGATATTGCCCACGTTGCAGGTTTAGTGGTTGCAGGCGAATATCCTAATCCAATCGAATATGCTGATGTGGTTACGACAACAACGCACAAAACACTCAGAGGTCCTCGCGGTGGTTTGATTTTGGCAAAAGCTAACCCGAAAATCACTAAGAAATTAAACTCTTTAGTGTTCCCTGGTACGCAAGGTGGTCCATTAATGCACGTGATCGCGGGTAAAGCCGTGGCATTTAAAGAAGCGATGCAGCCTGAGTTTAAAGTGTATCAAAAACAAGTGGTTGAAAACGCACGAATGATGGCAAAAACCATGATTGAACGTGGTTATGATATCGTCTCTGGCGGTACAGATAATCATTTGTTCTTATTGGATTTAGTCAGTAAAAACATGACAGGTAAAGTGGCTGATGCCGCGTTAGGCAATTCCAATATTACAGTGAATAAAAATGCTGTGCCGAATGACCCACAATCGCCTTTTGTCACCAGTGGGATTCGGATTGGTACGCCTGCGATGACCACCCGTGGTTTAGGTACTGAAGAAATGATACAAGTTGCGAATTGGATTTGCGATGTTTTAGATGATGTGGAAAATGTAGCGGTACAAGAACGTGTCAAAGCCGAAGTGCTTGCATTGTGCAAACGTTTCCCTGTTTACAAGTAATTTATACATTATCAAAATGGTTCAGAATCAACTGTTTTGAGATATAGGAGTGCAACTCTTGTTTTGCCTATGCAGAATAAATTGTACTCCTCACGAATTTTTTTATCCTTGTCACTTAATTGCTTATTAGTAATTGTGTGTGATAATTGTTCACTGTTAATTGGTAAAGATATGGCTGGAAAAACTTTATACGACAAATTATGGGATGCACACGTCGTCAGAATCGACGAAAACGGTGCAGCATTACTTTATATTGATCGTCAATTAATCCACGAGGTTACTTCTCCACAAGCATTTGAAGGACTTCGCTTAACAAACCGTCAACCTTGGCGTTTGGCTGCAAACATCGCTGTTCCTGACCACAATGTCCCAACCACAAAAGATGATCGTATGGGTGGTGTGGAAGCAATTGAAGACCCTGTTTCACGTTTACAAGTCTCGACATTAGACAAAAACTGTGAAGAATTTGGCATCACCGAATTTACGATTAATGATATTCGTCAAGGTGTTGTGCATGTCATGGGTCCTGAACAAGGTGCGATTTTACCGGGTATGACCGTGGTGTGTGGTGATTCGCATACAGCAACACATGGTGCATTTGGCGCGTTGGCATTTGGTATCGGTACATCAGAAGTTGAACACGCTTTAGCAACACAATGCTTGAATCAGCGTAAATCTAAAAATATGTTGATTAAAGTCGACGGCGAATTAGGCAAAGGCGTGACTGCGAAAGACATCGTGTTAGCCATCATTGGCATCATTGGTACGGCTGGCGGTACAGGTTATGCGGTTGAATTTGCAGGCACTGCGATTGAGTCTTTAAGCATGGAAGGTCGCATGACGGTCTGTAACATGGCGATTGAAGGCGGAGCGCGTGCAGGTATCGTGGCTGTTGATGACAAAACCATTGAGTATGTCAAAGGTCGTCCTTATTCCCCCAATGCGGAAAATTGGGATAAAGCAGTTGCTTATTGGAACACATTGCACACTGATAATGATGCGGAATTTGATGCAGTGATTGAGTTGAATGCAGCGGATATTCGTCCTCAAGTCACTTGGGGTACATCGCCTGAAATGGTGGTTTCAATTGATGCAAAAGTGCCTAATCCTCAAGCTGAATCTGATGCAACTAAAGCCACAGGTATGCAACGCGCATTAGAATACATGGGTTTAGATGCTGATACGGATATTCAAAATATTCAATTGGATAAAGTATTTATCGGTTCTTGCACCAATTCTCGGATTGAAGATTTACGGGCAGCGGCGGCAATTGCTAAAGGCAAAAAAGTAGCAAGCAGCATCAAACTTGCTTTAGTCGTACCAGGTTCTGGTTTAGTTAAAGAACAAGCTGAAAAAGAAGGTTTAGATAAAGTCTTTACTGAAGCGGGTTTTGAATGGCGCGAACCAGGTTGTTCCATGTGTTTAGCAATGAACGCTGATCGTTTAGAACCTCAAGAACGTTGTGCTTCAACGTCTAACCGTAACTTTGAAGGTCGTCAAGGTCAAGGTGGTCGTACACATTTAGTGAGTCCTGCAATGGCAGCGGCAGCAGCAATCGAAGGTCATTTTGTTGATATAAGTAGTTGGGTTTAATCTCTAAAGTCCTTCCTGTCAAGTACTCGTTCCTACAAATCTAACTGGTGGGAGCGAGGCAATTAACAAGATAATCTTATGCCTAGAATTATAAAACTTGAAAGGCAAATTTGGCCTATCAGATCGACTTTTTTCGGAAAGAAATTAGAGCAATTAGAAAAAATAGATTTGAATTCTGTTGGTTTCCAGCTAAACGAAAAACAATAAGTCATTGGTTTGGGATTATATAACTTTGAATTAACAGATGTTCTTCCAGAAACTTAAAATTTCCAACATCTGCAAGTATTAAACTTAAACC
>JADGDW010000037.1 GCA_016744725.1 Candidatus Albibeggiatoa sp. nov. BB20
CCAATTCCGTTAGGAGTGCTTGAGTCCAAATAACAGGTGCAAGCAAATTAACCTCTAATGTGGCGTACCAATCATTACGTGAAAGTGTATCAAAATTTCTTAAAATTTGCACGGCCGCATTATTAATTAATCCTTTTAAGCTTTTACCAGTTAAACAATTCTTAATTTGAGAAAATATTTGCTGCGCATAAATTTCATCTTGTACAGTACGTTGTAAGTCAGCTTGAATAAAATAATGACATGGTAAATTACTAGGAGCTTGATTAATATCAGTTGCTATCACTTGATAATTAGTTTGTGCAAACACTTCCACTAATGCTTGTCCAATACCACCACAAGCCCCTGTTATTAATATGAAGGGCTGTTGTTCTGCTGTCTTATGCTGGGGCATGTAAAAACTCAAATAATTTAGTCATCGCTTCTAAACTTGCACGGCGCACAGCATCTTTGGTATTAGAGCCATTATGCGAGCCAAAAATACATTGAGGCATTTGTCGTAATGGTGAATCTTTAGGTAATGGTTCTTGTTCAAAAACATCTAAGGCAGCCGCTGCTACTTGCCCCGATTGCAAAGCTTGAATCAGCGCAGCTTCATCAACTAAACCACCTCGGGCAACATTAATAACAAAGATACCTGTTTTGCATTTTGCTAAAATTTCTGCATTGAGCATGTGATAATTTTTGTCATTCAATGAACAAGTAAAAATGAGAAAATCCATTGCTTCAACTTGTTGCGGCCAATTTATTCGTTCTACACCTTGTATATTTTGATTACCATTAACACAAGGATCGTAAGCAACAACCTGCATTCCACAGGCTATTAGGCGTTTAGCTAAATTTTGACCAATGTCACCAAAACCCACTAAACCCGCTTTTTTATCTTGCAAACTCATACCCGCAGGCTTTGGCCATGTACCGTGTTGACGGATTTCTCTATCAATGGTAAATAAATCTCGTGCGAGGCTAATTACATAAGTCAATGCAACATCCGCAACTTCAGCACCAAACATATTTGGCGTATTGGTAATGGGAATATCTAAATCTTGACATGCGACAAAATCCACATTATCTACTCCAATTCCCCACTTGACCGCAGCTTTTAAGTTCCCCACTTTACCCGCTTCAAATACTTGACGAGTTGCGGGATCATCACCAATTATCCAACCATCATATTGTGGTAATAATTTGATTAATTCTGCTTCTGATAATATTTGTGTCACTTTTGCAGGGACTAACTCAATATTCTGTTTTGCTGCAATGGGAATAAACTCATCAATTAAGCCTAACATTGGTGGACATGTGACGAGCACTTTCATTTTGTTGCCTCTTTTTGCAGAAAATATCGAGCAGCAATTTCTGCCATTTCCCAATCTTCTGGTTCGTCAATGTCAATTGATTCAAATTTGGACATGGTATACATAGTTGGATTTTGACCGATACGTGCATTGGTTGTGGCAAAACTTTGTTTGGTAAAAATATATAAATTTGAATTTTCTTCAAACCAAGGTTCTAAATCTTGTGTACGAATTAAATTATCAGGGTCATGATTGACTGCCGAGCCATCAGCATGATAAAAGCGTGTTTGAATTTTATTGACGGTAAATAATGAGTCAGCTTGGTTATTTTTTTGAGCTTGAATAAACTGGGTTAACGCCTGTTCAATTGTTTTTGATGATATAAGGGGATTGGTCACATGGGTCATGAGATAAGTATCAGCATCAATATTGTTTATATCATCTGTTAAAATTTTATTCATACTGACCATATCGCCACAAATTTCGGGCTTGCGATCTCGGATGATGACTCGCTCACTTTCAACTAAATCATTTTCAGCTAAAATATGCCGCGCATCGGTGTTAATAACAACTGAATCAATAGCCTTAACCGCAAGTAATGTATCTAATATCCAGCGAAATAATGGTTTACCACAAAAATCTCGAAAATTTTTACCTTTTACCCGCTCACTATTTGCTTTCATAGGTAATAAGGCAATAATTTTTTTGGAATCCGAATTCATAACTTAATCCTGTTCAATATTAGTACGGATAAAAATAGCGTTCTTTTTGCTCGTGCGATAGTTTGCGATGCTCATGATTGCCTTTGTAAGCTCCCCAATACTGCCAAAATCGGTATAGGATAATTTCAGAAAATTTGTTAAATAAAACACCATCTTGATAAGCATGATATTCATCTTTCAATATACTGGTAATAATGTAACGAAATAAATCACGTTTGCGAATATGTATTTGAGGCATAATACCTTGTAATGCAATCGCTTCTCGCTCAAAACGGCGTTTTACTTGTGCCCAAGTTTCTTGGTGGTAATGATAAACACATGCTTCAGCAACATAGGCAATTTCGCCGCTATTTTCAATCAATATTTTAGCCAACCCCATGTCTTCTAAACCTGTTAACTCTTCATCAAAATGATGTTTTGCCCAAGCTTGTTTAGAAATAGCTGCATTGGCATTATTACAGAAAAAACCAGATTGAGGGATTTGACTTTGTTCAGGAAAATATTTAGCAAAAATACGCTTTTCACTATAACAGCTATGTTCACCACCAATTTGCCGACCATAAGTGTAGTCTGCTTGATTTGATAGTAATGGTTTGCACAAAGATTCTAACCAGTGAGAAGAGCAAGGTACGCAATGCCCGCTAATCATCACTAAAAAATCACCTAAAGCAGTATCACAACCCATATTTAATGAGCGCCCAAATGAAAATTCTTGGCGTTGAATATGTATAATTTTACATGAATAACGCTGTGCAATTTCTAATGTTGTGTCAGTTGAGCCTGAGTCTACTAAAATAACTTCCCAAGTAATTTGATTGCTTTGTTGTAAAAGAATAGATTGAAGCAATTGTTCAAGATATTGAGCTTCATTTAAGGTTCTGATAATAATACTAGCAAGCTTCATTATAATGTGATTTCACTGGGCTGCATTAACAATTCAAATGAAGCTTGCATATTATTGTAAACAGTTTGTATTTCAACTGGAGAAACAGAATTAATTGCAAACATATCCCAATGCACAGGTATGACTTTTTGAATATTAACTTCTTGGGCTAGTAAAAATGCTTCTCTCACACTCATGTTACCAGTAATCCCCCGCCGTTCACGAAAATAATTTCGTTCATTAACAGGTAAAAATGCAACATCAATTCTATCGAATAACCTTAAGCTTTTAATTAACTCATCATTTACACTCGTGTCTCCCGCAATGTAAATTAATTTATCTTTATAATTCAACATATAGCCTACAAAGCGCAAATAGCCTTGAGAATCTCGTTCAATTTGAGGATGAGCAGCAAGGGTGGTTTGTATTTTAAGGTTTGATGTAACGGGCATCCACTGTTCTGTCGCAATAGTACAACGTTCTTGATGAATATTCCAAGTATGTAAAATCTGCACTACAGGTTTGGGAGCTATAAACTGTGCTTGAGGAGAGGCTTTAGATAAAGCAGATAGTGTATGCGGATCGCAGTGGTCAATATGTTCATGTGTAATAAGCACATAATCTGCATCATGTACATCACTTGGTTGTATTGGAACATCCTGCAAACGTTGAATATCTGGCGAATCTAGCTCTTGGACAGAATGAGAAAGATAAGGGTCAATATACAATGTTGCATGAGGAAAATAGAATATACAACCATTTTGACCTAATAGTTGTATTTGAATAGTTATTCTATCGATTGGCATCAGAGTATTAAGCTTTTTTCCGAAAAATTGCAGTACGAGAAAATGAACCTATGAATTCACAAGTATCATCTCTTTTAATGACTTGGTCTACATACTCTTGAACCCCTGGCCATTCTTTTGCGTTATAGTCATCAACAATAAGAAGACCATTTGGTTGCAATAAAGGTAAATAATTTTGATAGTCAAACTTTATACCTTCATAAGTATGGTCACCATCTATGATGAGTAATGTTATTTTTTCTTGACTTGCCTGAGTTATTGCTTCTTCATCTGTACTATAACGTTGAATCAAAGTGTAAGAGTCGGTTGGAATATTTGCGCTTTGCATATTTCTACGAAAAAGCTTCGAGGTAACAGGAATCCCTAGCTGCTGATCCATTGGTTTACCGTAATAACCATCAAATGGATCAAGACAAATCATTTTCATAGAATCAAAGTAAGGAATACAATGATTATAAAGAATCGCTAAATTAACCCCATATAATGCACCAATTTCAAGTATACCCAAATGTTTATCTGTAATAGATTCGGCTACAGCTTGTCGAATAACAGCATCCTGTACAGTAGTAGCAAGACGACCTATACTACCCTTTTCAATTTCAACTGCCTTCAATGCTAAATAATCTACATATGAAGGCTTTACATCTTCTTTATGTAACACATCAATAAGAAATGCTCTGATACGTTGATTAAGTTTTTCAGTTAAAGTTCGATTATGGGCATAAGGAGAAGAATTACTGGTAGGTTCATCATTTTTTGTTATTAATCTTGATAACTGAGATGTTGTTTTTGCTAAATTGACGGTTGTTTCTGCATGACTATTTGTCAATAATGTTAACTGGGCTTGTTGTTCTGATATTAGTCTTGCTTGCTCATCACGCTTTGAAATCATTTGGGTTAATTTTTTAGTAGTTTCAGCATTGGCTCTTTCTAATTGTTTTTGCTTTTCAATATTGGCGTTTTCCAAAGACTCCATCTGCTTTTGCTTTTCGGCATTGGCCTTTTCTAAAGATTCCATCTGCTTTTGCTTTTCGGCATTGACCTTTTCTAATTCATCGTTTTTAAAAAATAAGCGTTCTAATTCTTCTTGGGTCTGATGCAACTGTAACAACAGCAACTCATTTTCATCTATTTCATCTACTGCTTTTTCTGCTACAATTTCTTCTTCAATTGTATTTGCACGTTTGGTAACCTGCTGTGCTAATTCTGTTTTGTTTTCTTGATTAAGCAGTTCACCCAAAGCTTTATAAGTTTCAAGTAGCTGAGGACGTAGGTTTTTATCCAAATCTAATGTATTTTTATAAGCGTGAAGCGCAAATTCATACTGCTTGTTATTGGTTAAAATTTCACCAAGACGTAAATAAGATTGAGCTAATTCTGGATGGATATTTTTGAATTTTAAGGCATGTAAATAAGCTTTTTCAGCTTCTTCATAAGCTTTCATTGCAACTGAAGTATCACCAAATGCCACTGCTGCAATAGCTAGCTGAGGATTAAGCTTTAACGCCTGCATAAACGACCCTGCAGCTTTAGGCCATTTTTTATCTAAGCTATAAGCTTTACCTAATTGATAATAAAGCCAGTCAGTATTGGGAGGATTTAAAGCAATTAACGACTGAAAAGCATTGACAGCTTCTGCACCTTTTCCATTATCTAGTAAGGTATTAGCCAAAGTCTCTTGTTCTTGTAAGCTTTGAGCTGCCATAAAATAATATATCCTTTTGTCTTTAGCTTAGCTATGTTTACGTCACGTAATACAGATAAAGCGAGTTAGGCCAAAGATTATAGTATAGTACTATGAGATTCTCAATGATAATGACGCTCTCCATAGTTGAATAATTAAAGTTTTCCTTAAGAATTGTTTTTTTGAACTTGAATATTGAAAAATCTGTTTATTACTCATTTAGATATGCCAGTCCCAGATAAATTTTACATTGCGTTTTTCTCTATTATCAGTTATCTTATTGCGCCCTTGATTTGTGGGACAAGGCGGCGGATAAAAAATGATAATTGGTAAAAAAACTAATAAATGAATTATGTATTTGATATATCTATTAAATATACTACAAAACGGTATTTTTAGGTCAAAAAAAACATATTTAAATCAATATGATAACCGTAAAACAAGCAGTTATAAAGGCACTAGATTGTTAGTGCAATCGAGTATAAACTGACTACCAATATCTCAAGTGCTGTTTCTTGCAGGACTTATAGCCATACCAATGGCTCGTAGCATTTTGATATAAAAGGCAAAATTGGCTACCCATTCTTTTTGTGTATAAATACAACAAATTACAGACGTTTTTTAAGAACGATTATCTAAATTGTTAAGTAACTTTTTGATTTTAAGAAATTTACCTTGGAGGTAAATCAACCGTGTCCGCCCAGTTGTGGAATCAGTGTCTTGGCTATTTGGAGCAAAAGCTTACGCCCAAAGATTTTAATACTTGGATACGTCCTCTACAAGCAGATGAGGATGAGGACTGCTTGCGTCTATATGCCCCTAATCAGTTTGTATTGGAGCGAATTAAAAAAGAATACCAACAGCATATTGATACGGTTATCACTCATGTTAGGCCTAAACAAGAGCCAAAATTATCTATTCAAGTGGGTAGTCCTAGAAGCAGTCAGCAAAAACGTACGATTGGCCGCAGCCCAATTACGGCAGAAAGTTTCTCAACCCATTTAAATCCTCAACTCAATTTTAATAGCTTTGTTACAGGTGAATCGAATCGTTTAGCACAATTTGCCTCATTTCAATTTGCGGAGCAAGGTGGCTATAACCCGTTGTTTATTTACGGTGGTGTTGGTTTAGGCAAAACCCATTTAATGCACGCGGTGGGCAATCATATTATTTCTCGTCAACCGGGTGCTAAAGTCAGCTATGTTCGTGCTGAACAGTTTGTTAATGAAATGGTAAAAGCATTAACTGAAAATAAAATGAGTGATTTTAAAAAACGCTATCGCTCACTCGATACCTTGCTCATTGATGATGTGCAGTTTTTTGCAAATAAAATGCGCTCTCAAGAAGAGCTGTATCATACGTTCAATGTGTTACTTGAAGACAATAAAAATAAAATCGTATTGGCTTGCGACCGTGTGCCACAAAAGATTCAAGGTATGGAAGACCGTTTAAAATCACGCTTTAGTAGTGGTTTAAGCGTTTCTATTACGCCTCCTGATTATTCTACCCGCTTAACTATTTTAGAAACCAAAGCCCGTTTAGCTAAAATTGAGTTGCCAACTGATGTTAATAGTTTTATTGCCGAACATATTCAATCTAATGTTAGAGAGCTAGAAGGGGCTTTAAACCGCTTAATTGCCGTTGCCCGTTTATTGCGTCAAAAGATCACTTTAGACAGTGCGCAATCTACTTTAGAAGATTTATGTTCCATTAGAAAACAAGAGATTACGGCTCAAGTGATTCAAGAATTGGTTGCTGATTATTATAAAGTCTCAATCGCTGAGCTATGTTCAAAACGCCGTCACCGTCAAATTGTGCGTCCACGCCAAATGGCCATGTTATTGATAAAAGAATTAACCGAGCACAGCTTACCTGAAATTGGTAATGTGTTTGGTGGCCGTGACCACACGACAGTTTTGCATGGCTGTAAAACCATAGACAAATTGAAAGCCGTTGATACACAAATCAATAAAGACTACCTACATTTGTTAAGCCATTTGTCTTGAGAATTGCTTGGAATTGTTGATCCCATCTATTTATCACCCTTCAAACCCTCTAAATCTTTGCTAGAATACAATTTTATCTTTGGTAGGCTAGTCAATTATTGAAATACAGAATGAGTAGCTCTTTATGTACTGTATTTTATAGCACTACCTTTTTTCTATCTTGCAATCTATGAAGGTGTGATATGTCATTATTTAAATCTGCTATCGTTGTTGTGACCTTAGGTTTAGCCACTCAAGTTTACGCCGAAACCACATTTACCGAAGTCTGGACATTGAATGAGGGCTTAGATAGACCTGAATCTGTTGCTTATGATGCAAAGCGTGAGCGCCTATATATATCCAATATACAAGGTCAAGCACTTGAGATGGATGGTAAAGGTTACATTTCAATTGTGAGTTTGGAAGGAAAAACATTAGATGCTGCTTGGGTAGTCGAGGGTTTAAACGCGCCTAAAGGAATGGCAGTAACTGAACATACTTTGTATGTATCTGATATTAATGCCTTGGTTGCGATTGATATTGATGCAGGCGAAGTTACCCAACGTTATGTAGCAGAAAATGCTAAGTTCTTAAATGATGTCACGGTGGATAGCAAAGGTAATGTGTATGTATCAGACATGTTTACGGATACAATTCACTGTTTGTGTGATGGTGAATTTAAGGTTTGGATTCAAGATGCCGCATTAGCCAGTCCCAATGGTTTATTTGCTGAGGAAGAACGTTTAATTGTTGGAAGCTGGGGGATTCGTACAGAAGGCTTTCAAACCTCTGAAACAGGTTATTTAAAAGCGATTGCTTATGATGATAACAGTAAAATTGTGCCATTAGGTGCAACAGAAGGCTTTGCGAATGTAGATGGCGTGAAATCAGATGGCGCGGATGGCTATTACGTAACAGACTGGATGGCAGGCAAATTATTTGCAGTTTCCGCTGAAGGTCAAGCACAAGAACTCATGGACTACAATCAAGGTTCAGCAGACCACGAATACATTGTAGAAAAAGGGCTGCTATTAGTACCAATGATGTTAGATAAACAAGTGAAAGCGTATAAAAAGAACTAATAATTCAGAGAGCCGTACCTTTAATATTATTAAGAATATGGCTCTTTATAGATGCGTTTTTCTACAAAACAACAAATTGAATTGATGTCAGCAATTGATAAACTGTTCAAAAATAATCCATTAATCCCTTTGATATTGTCTTTAATTTCTTTTAAACAAACCTTTTTCATTTGAGGAAGTTGTTTACAGCAGTTAAAATATTCAAGCTCTCCTTTAAGAATTGTAAAAACTTGTGGTTATAGAAACAGAACGCCTTATTAGTCCTGATACACGTCAGGATGATCCTAAATTAGATAAAGCATTACGTCCTAAATTATTGACTGATTATGAAGGACAACCTTGTGTGCGTGAGCAAATGGACATTTTTATTTCGGCTGCTCGAGCACGTCAGGAAGCTTTAGATCACGTGTTGATTTTTGGCCCACCCGGTTTAGGAAAAACCACTTTATCACATATTATTGCATACGAAATGGGGGTGAATTTACGCCAAACTTCAGGGCCCGTGCTGGAAAAAGCGGGAGATTTGGCTGCATTATTAACCAATTTAGAACCATACGATGTATTGTTTATCGATGAAATTCATCGCCTCAGCCCTGTTATTGAAGAAGTACTTTATCCTGCAATGGAAGACTGTCAGCTTGATATTATGATTGGGGAAGGGCCTTCTGCACGTTCGATTAAATTGGACTTACAGCCGTTTACTTTGGTGGGTGCAACAACACGTGCTGGCTTATTGACTTCACCATTACGCGATCGTTTTGGCATTACGCAACGTTTAGAATTTTACAGCCATGAAGACCTTGCGCATATTGTTAATCGTTCCGCATCAATTTTAGCCATGGATATGGACGAAATGGGGGCTTTAGAGATTGCGAAACGTTCACGGGGTACACCTCGTATTGCAAATCGTTTATTACGCCGAGTACGAGATTATGCCCAAGTTAAGAGTGATGGGAAAATTACCAAACAAACGGCCCAACAAGCCTTAAATTTGCTCAATGTGGATATTTATGGCTTAGACTTGATGGATAGAAAGCTGTTGTTAGCCATTATGGAAAAATTTTCAGGGGGGCCTGTTGGGTTAGATACACTTGGAGCTGCAATTGGTGAAGAGCGTGGCACAATTGAGGAAGTCATTGAGCCGTATTTATTACAGCAAGGCTTTATTATGCGTACGCCAAGAGGTCGTGTGACCACTCGCTTAGCTTGGGAGCATTTTAATTTACAACCACAAGTCACTGTTCAAGCTGATATTTTTGCAGCAACACAAAACTTACCCTCAAAAATAGAAAAAAAATAGAAAAAAAGGCTTGCAATATTCTCATAGCTCATTATAATAGCGAACTTCTTTTGAGTGACGGGTTGTTAGCTCAGTTGGTAGAGCACCGGACTTTTAATCCGATGGTCATAGGTTCGAATCCTATACAACCCACCATCTGCTATTTCTCTTCAAAAAATTTTCCTTACTAGGCTTTAGATACCACATCAATGATGTATCGAAAGGTTTAAGTCTATATTTATTCCTCCGTATTATAAAATTTCTATTTCTTAGCCATTAAGCCAATGCTGTCGTCGCTGCTAATTGCTTCAGTTGTGATTGTTGCATTATCTGTCAATTGCAATCGTTGAGCTTGAGTTGTGATAGAACCCGCATCACCACCACATTATTGTCGTAACCAATATACGATCAACTACCCTAGAAATCACATTTTGAATTTGTTCCGAACCTGAAAATTGAGCGGTTTCACCCGCATCTAAACTAAACCGATCAAAACTGTGAAATTGATTATTGCCAACCGTTTGTCCTAAATTTTGTGAAATATCGTACAAGCCATTGTCAATTGAGAATGGCTCATTGTTCATTGAAATCTCTGCTTGTGCGATGTTGGTCAGACAAACAGACATGCTGCTACTCGCATAATTTATCCCCATACAAATTATAAAATTAATTCTACAATTTGTATGAGATAGAAGCAAAGACCTTTATTGACAAGTAGATGAGCTTAAATATGAGGCAAAGCTGGGAATCCAATCACCTATAAAGTCATTTGGGAAACGATATAAATTGACTTTGAATGTTAACAGCGGTTGGAACTCAGTGGGTAATTGCCCTGCAATTGCTGCTTTACACGCATCTTTAATCTGAGCTTGTTCGGCAAAATTTTTATCTAAGCTTAATAAACCACTGCTTACTGTTTCATCAGGTGAGGGGGAGATTGTGGCCTTTTTTCTACCCATTTGATAAATGGTTTGGGTTATTCTTGAGATATTCTTTTAAAGGTTCTTAGCTAATCTTTCTTGCCTATTTCTCCAGCAACTGATACTTATCATTAAATATAATATTTTAAACGGGATTAACTGTAGTTGAAATAAAAATCTTGACAACTGCCAACCATACATTATGATATGCGCATATCCATATATAAATATAAAAACATGTCTATTAAAGATTTATTCCAAATGTTAGCGGATGAAACCCGTTTACGCTGCTTGGCTTTGATTCATCAACATAAAGAATTATGCGTGTGTGAACTAAATTACGCCCTAGAGCTATCACAGCCGAAAACCTCGCGCCATTTATCTACGATGAAATTAAACAGCCTACTATCGCAACGACGGGAAGGTCAATGGATGTTTTATGCTTTGAGTCCAGAATTATCTGAATTTGATAAAAAATTAATTGATTTAGTGGTGATTGAGTTACAAACAAAAAAACAATTTCAACAAGATAATCAACGCTTAAGCACGATGTGTAATCGCCCTGAATGTGAACGAGTAGGGGATTCATAATGTTTACTTATTTAGCTGATAGTCTGGTTTACGGATTGTTTGGTTTAGAGGCTGAAGCACCGTTAGCGCACACTTTGCATTTTTTTATTATGGATGTGACTAAAATCTTTGTCATGTTGATATTAATTATTTATTTGATGGGATGGTTTCGTTCATTTATTGCCGCTGAAACAGTGCGAAATTATGTGCGTGGCCGTTCAAAAGTCATGGCGCGATTATTAGCAATTACTTTAGGTGCGGTAACACCTTTTTGCTCTTGTTCATCCGTACCTTTATTCATTGGCTTTGTTGAAGCGGGGATTCCGCTGGGTGTGACGTTCTCATTTTTAATTGCCAGTCCGATGATTAATGAAATTGCCGTTGTATTATTACTGGGGATTGTCGGCTGGAAAGTGACTCTACTTTACGTGTTGTCAGGATTGGTTGTGGCTTATGTGGGTGGCGTGGTGATAGAAAAATTTAAGCCTGAACGTTGGGTTGAATCTTACGTATGGAAAATCCAAATGGGTGAAACCCCGCATTTACAACAAGATAATTCTTATAACGCACGACACCATTATGCGATGGGAGAAGTCAAAACTATTGTGCAGCGGATTTGGAAATGGGTTGTATTTGGCGTGGGTGCAGGCGCGTTATTTCATGGTTATTTTCCACAATCATGGGCGGAAAGCTTATCAGGTAGTAACAGCATATTCACCGTTCCATTGGCCGTATTGTTGGGCGTGCCTTTATATTCAAATGCCGTTGGGGTGATTCCATTGGCCGAAGCAATGCTAACCAAAGGAGTGGCTATTGGGACAACGTTAGCCTTTATGATGAGTATTGCCGCGATTTCATTACCCGAACTTATCATTTTAAGAAAAGTAATTCAATGGCAAGCATTGGCTTTATTCACCACTATTTTGACGGTGTCTATTATTATAGTCGGTTGGTTATTCAACTTCATTTTGATGGGAGCGTAGTTTATGACAGGTAAAAAACGGGTTTTATTTGTATGTATTCATAACAGCGCTCGCAGTCAAATGGCTGAGGCATGGTTTAACGAATTGTGTGCGGATAACTATATCGCAAACAGTGCTGGAATTGAACCCGGTAGCTTAAATCCGTTAGTAGTCAAAGTGATGCAAGAAGCAGGCGTTGATATTTCACACAAGCAAACCAATGCGGTGATGGATTACGTTAAGTCAGGCGATTTATTTTCGTATGTGATTACGGTATGTGATGAAACCAGTGCAGAACGCTGTCCGATATTTCCAGGAGTCACAACCCGTTTACATTGGAGTTTCCCTGACCCTTCAGTATTAGAAGGCACTGAGGAACAGAAGTTAGTTGAAATCCGTAAAATTCGTGACACGATTAAAGCTAAAATTGCGGATTGGATCAAAGAGTTGAACTAAGGAGTAAACAAAATGTTCGAAGTTAAAATACTAGGCTCAGGCTGCGCCAATTGTCAAACCACATATAAATTAGTTGACGAAGTCACGCAAGAAAATGCCATTCCTGTACAGTTGGAAAAAATCGAAGATATGGCGCAAATCATGTCTTATGGCGTTATGTCCACCCCAGGCGTTGTAGTGAATGGAAAAATTGCTCACGCGGGCAGTGTTCCAGATAAGAAAACCATTTTGTCTTGGTTTAAAGCCAGTTGTTGCCCTGCTGATGATAATTGCTGTTAAGGCACGGGTTTGATAACGGGTAGCCCTAGCGGCTAAAGTCATAAAGGATTTTAAATGCTAGGACTATAGTCAATTCTATCTTGGGTGTGAGGACTGGCAGTCCTTTTATACTTTAAATATCAATCAGTTTTAAAATCTAGGGCTGCCAGTCTTGTATCACTTTAAAGTAAAATGACTATATTTCTACGCTGGAAACAGTTCTAAAGCTTTCTGAATTCGATTAACAGCACGTTCTTGACCAATCAATTCGACAGTCACATCAATTGAAGGAGACATCGCGCCACCTGTCACTGCAACACGTAATGGCTGTGCAACTTTGCCAAATTTCAATTCATACTGCTGTACCACTTCATCCACCGCACCGTGAATGGTTTCTTTATTCCAAACAGATAATGCAGCTAATTTATCACCCAAAGTGGCTAACGGTTGTTTGACGGCCGCTTTGAAATTTTTCTTAACTGCTTTTTCATCATATTCAACACTATCAGTAAAGAAATAAATACTGGTTTCTACTAATTCTTTCAAAGTTTTACAGCGTTCAGCTTGCACCTCAATCAATTTCATCAACGAAGGACCTTGCGCCATGTCTAAACCCTGTTGATTCAAATGGTAAAGCAAATGGGTTGCAACACTATCTCTTGGGGCTTCTTTCAAATAATGTTGATTGAGCCAAATTAATTTTTCAGTATTAAATGCTGAAGGTTTGCCATTAACATCGGATAATTCAAATAAATCAAACATTTCTTGAATCGAGAAAATTTCCTGATCGCCGTGTGACCAACCCAAACGCACCAAATAATTCAATAATGCTTCAGGCAAATAACCTTCATCTTTATAATTCATCACACTGACCGCACCATGACGTTTAGATAAACGTTGACCATCGTCACCTAAAATCATCGGCACATGGGCATAAACAGGAATCGGCGCGCCTAAAGCCTCTAAGATATTGATTTGACGCGGGGTATTATTCAAATGGTCATCACCACGAATCACATGAGTAATTTCCATATCCCAATCATCAACCACCACGGTTAAATTATAAGTCGGCGAGCTATCAGAACGGGCAATAATTAAATCATCCAACTCTGTATTTTTGAAAACGACGGAGCCTTTGATTAAATCATTGATTAATACTTCACCTTCCTGCGGATTTTTAAACCGAATCACAGGTTTCACGCCTTCTGGTGGTTCTTGTTGAGAATCACGGCAATGTCCATCGTAGCGCGGCTTTTCTTTATTGGCCATTTGCCCTTCACGTAAGGTGTCTAAACGTTCTTTTGAGCAGTAACATTTATAGGCTTTACCCTCGTCTAAAAGCTGTTTAATCACCTCTTTATAACGTTGAAAACGCTGGGTTTGATAATAAGGGCCTTCATCGTACATCAGGCCAAGCCATGCCATGCCTTCTAAAATCGCATCAACAGATTCCTGTGTTGAACGCTCACGATCAGTATCTTCAATCCGTAAAATAAACTGACCTTCATGTTTACGCGCATAAAGCCATGAAAATAAGGCAGTACGTACACCGCCAACGTGTAAGTAGCCTGTGGGACTTGGTGCAAAACGAGTACGAACAGTCATCACAATCCTTTGTTGTTGGTTTATCTTAATTGCGGATTATAGTAGCAGATTTTTATAAGTAGTTTTATACAATTGATTGGCAATCATGCTTTAAACGGCGCGGACTGGCAATCGCGTACTGAATAATGCTTAAGAAAAATCAGATTTGGATTGAATGGGTTTAAAGTTGATGCTTAATCAGAAACAATTGGGACAAAATGAATGTTCATCATGAGTGAGAGCATTTCTATAGTAGAATCCATTTTAATCGTCATCAATTTTCAACTATAGTTAATTTTGTTTTGAGTGTTATGTTAGGACTGGCAGTCCTATAAAACTTTAAATATCAATTAGCTTTAAAACTCAGGACTGCCAGTCCTGTATTACTTTAAAGTAAAACGACTATAGTAGGAATAACAAGCCTCGAAAGATAAGCAGTCCCAACAGACCAAAAGGAATTGATAATATCAAACGATAAACAAAAAAATATTTGAAAAAAATCAGTCTAAAACCTAAAGTAACCTCATTCAGTAACAAAAATACCCAACGTGACTAAATCAATTATTTATCTATTACTGCTATTATTTTGGATGCCGCTTTGCTTAGCAGCAGAAAATCTATCGATGCAGCAACGCTTACAGCAACTTGAACAACAGATTAAAGAGCTACAAGCTCAAATGTATAATACCCGTACAGAATATGGGCGATTACAAAAACAACTCCAAGCCAGTGAAGAAAATATTGGCGCAGTATCTAGCTTGTTAGAGCGGCTGCATGGTGAATTATCGGTTAAAACACTAAACTTAAAAGATTCCCAACAGCGTCAAGCAGTTCAACAACAAGAATTAACCCAACAGCGTGCGATATTAAGCCAATATATTCGCAGCAGTTATGTGATGGGGCATCAAGATTATTTGAAATTGTGGTTGAATCAAGATGACCCCTTTACTGTTGGACGGGTGTTAACCTACTACAATTATTTTAATCGGAATAAAACCCGCCAAATTGCTCAAATTAAACAAATGTTGACTTCAATTCAGCAATTAGATAGCGCGATTCAGCAAGAAACTAATGATTTGCAATTATTAGTAAATAACCAAACCGAACATAAAACCCAACTTGAGCACAGCTATCAACAACGACAAACAATCTTACAGCAACTTGAGAAAAAAATGCTGTCACAAGATAAAAAGCTAAAACAACTTCAGGAAGATAAACGCCAACTTGAACGATTGATAAACAAATTAGGCCATTTAGCAGCCCATATTCCACGTCCGAAAAAAGTCGATTTTTCCAATGCCAAAGGCAATATGCAGTTACCTGTACAAGGTAAAATTATCAGCCGTTTTGGGCAAAAGCGAATCAGTCACCTTAAATGGCAAGGATTGCTGATTGAATCATCTTATCAGTCAAAAGTACATGCGATTGCCGCAGGTCGGGTGATCTTTGCTCAATGGTTTCGTAACTTAGGTTTATTGGTTATTTTAGACCATCAACAAGGCTATATGAGTTTGTATGGACACAATCAAAACATACTAGTGAAAATGGGTGATTGGGTTGAAGCCCGTGATGTCATTGCACAGGTCGGGACGAGTGGCGGTAAACATGAACCCAGCTTATATTTTGAAATTCGTTATCAAGGTGTACCGAAAAATCCTATAAAATGGCTAAAAAAGTGAGGCAGATTGATGAAAATCAAATCGCAGCAATTTAAAAAACAGGCTAGCCGTGCATTAGATGATGAGAATTTGCAAGCAGCATTACAGCGTGCCAAGAGTGGCTTTATTGATAAACGTCGTAAGGCCTTAGATGCACTCCCAGAATTTGAACAATTACGCGACACCGCAAAAGGAATTAAAGAACATAGCTTATCTTATCTTGACTTTTACCTGTCTGAATTTGAAAAGCAAGTTGAGAAACAAAATGGCCATGTACATTGGGCTAGTGATGCCAAAACCGCTTGTGAACAAATTGTAGATATTTGCCAGCGTGCCGATGCGAAAAAAATTATCAAAGGCAAATCCATGGTTGGCGAGGAAATCGCCTTAAATGAAGCCTTAGAAGCAGCTAAATTCCAAGTGGTAGAAACCGATTTAGGTGAATACATTATTCAATTAGCAGAAGAACCACCAAGCCATATTATTGCACCAGCAGTACATAAAACCCGCAAAGAAATCAGCGATTTATTTTATAAGCATCATCAACAGCATGGTTTTGAAAAATTAGATAAAGTCTCAGAGTTAGTAGATTCTGCACGACAGGTTTTACGTAATGATTTTGTGTCCGCTGATGTTGGTATTACAGGGGCAAATTTTCTTATTGCAGAAACAGGCTCTATTGTATTAGTGACTAACGAGGGTAATGGCGATTTAGCCAGCCACTTGCCACGAGTACACATTGTAGTGACCAGTATTGAAAAAGTGATTCCTAGCTTAGAAGATGCTAACGTTTTTCTACGTTTATTAGCACGCAGTGCAACAGGTCAAACCCTTTCAACTTATACCAGTTTTATTACAGGCGCAAAACGGGAAGCCGATTTAGATGGTGCTAATGAATTCCATGTTGTATTGCTAGATAATGGACGTTCATCGGTTTTAGGCTCATCACATGAGGATATGTTGCATTGTATTCGTTGCGGTGCATGTATGAATCACTGCCCTGTCTATAGCAATGTTGGCGGTCATGCCTACGGCTGGGTATATCCCGGTCCTATGGGTTCGGTATTAACCCCGTTACTGTGCTCGATTGAAGAAGCATCAAGTTTGCCGAATGCCTCAACCTTATGTGGCCGTTGCGAAGAAGTCTGTCCCATGAAAATCCCCTTGCCTAAATTATTGCGTGAACATCGGTTCAATGAGTTCGATAAAAAATTACAACCGAAGATGCAAAGTTGGGCTTTGAAATTATGGGGCTATATGGCAACTCATCCTAGTATGTATCGTTTTATGGTAAATAAAAAAATCAGAATACTGAAATTATTGAGTCGAAACGGATGGTTAAAACGTGCACCTATGAGTAAAGCTTGGACACAAAGCCGAGATATTTTAGCCCCAGAAGGCCAATCATTTATAAGTCAATATCAAAAAAGAAACAGTTCTTAAACCATGGTTATGACTTTTTTTGAGTTTGGCGGAAATAGTATAGTCGTTTTACTTTAAAGTGATACAGGACTGGCAGTCCTCGATTTTAAAACTGATTGATATTTAAATTATAAAAGGACTGCCAGTCCTAACACTCAAAACGAAATTAACTATATATCCTTTGACTCTTCAAACTATTATATTTAGTCATTCATATTTATGTGCGACAACCAATGGGTTAAGCAGCAGGTGGGAACGGAAATTGGCTTAAATAGTTTTCCGTATCGAGTGAGCATTGTGGACGTGAGAATAAATAACCTTGAACATGGTCACAATGGGCTGCTTGTAATACAGACATTTGAAAATCATTTTCAACCCCTTCTGCAACCACTTTCAAATCAAAAGCAGTCCCTAATGCAATAATCGCTTCGGCAATTTGAGTTGGTTTATCTTGTGGATAACAAATTTCGCTAATAAAGCTTTTATCAATCTTGAGTGCATCAACTGGGAATTTCTTCAAATAGCTTAAAGAAGTGTAACCTGTGCCAAAATCATCAATATACAAAAGTACATTCAAACTTTTTAAATCATTGAGCATTTTTAAAATAGTTTCAGGGTCTTGCATAATTGCGCTTTCAGTAATTTCAACCCGACAACAAGGACCTTTGACTCCCGTATAATCCAAAATATCTTGAATTTCTTGGACTAAACGCGGTTGTTTCAATTGAATCGGAGAGACGTTGATATTAATCCCTAACTCTGAAAAATGTGGGAATTTCTGTTGCCAGTCGCGCAATTGCTCACAAGCAGTTTTAAATACCCATAAACCAATCTCTCGAATTAAACCTGTTTCCTCAGCAACTGGGATGAAGTTATCGGGTGGGACTAAACCACGCTCAGGATGATTCCAGCGGACTAATGCCTCAAAGCCAATGGTGGCTTGGGTATCTAATGAAATAATTGGCTGATAATAAACAACAAATTCTTCTCTTTCTAAGGCTTTGCGTAAGTCAGATTCCGTCCGCAATAAATTTAATACATCGGTGTGCATACCTGATTGGAATAAAATTGCTTTACCTCGTCCATGCTTTTTAGCTTCATACATGGCAGTATCTGCATCACGCAAGACTTCATCTGCACTTTTATAGTTTTCAGAACCAATCGCAATCCCAATGCTTACCGTGGTGTTAAATGTTTCATTTTCTAAGAAATAAGGTTGACATAACTGAGCTTGAATTCTCTCAATCCGTTGTTCTAAGGCCTCGATATTGGGGATGTTCTCTAACATCATGGCAAATTCATCACCACCAAAACGTGCCACTATTTCTGAAGAGCGTGATAACTCTGCCTGCAAGCGATGTGCAATTTGGGTCAGTAATTTATCACCTGCTAAATGTCCCATACTGTCATTGACGATTTTAAATCGGTCTAAGTCAGCAAATAACACCGCAAACGGAATACTGACATCAAACGTCGTTTCAACTTGGCTGTGCAATTGTTGTAATTGGGCTGTTAGACGTTCGGTAAAAGCAGCTCGATTAAATAAACCTGTTAACTGGTCATGCGAAGCGTCATAACGTAATTTTTTCTCAATATGTTTTCGTTCGGAAATATCTTCTACAATACCTTCGTAATAGCGTACTTCGCCGTTTTCATCTCTCACCACTCGCACTGTTTCACTTACCCAAATCGTATTGCCATCCGCACAACGGGCTTCATATTCAAAGTTTTGTACTCGGGAACTAGTTTGTAATAATTGGATGAATTCAGCGTGGCGTTTGGAATTCACGTAAAGTTGTTGCCCAATATCGGTAATTTTGGTAAACATATCCTGTGGAGATTGATAGCCAAAAATACGCACAAAAGCAGGATTGATACTCAGATAATGTCCAGAAGGCGTGCATTGAAAAATACCTTCAATCGCATTTTCAAAAATATCACGGTATTTCTTTTCAGCTTCTAAACGGGCTTGTTCAGCGCATTTGCGTTCGGTAATATCCTCAATCATCGCCACAATGAATGGGTGGGCTGTATCTCGAACGATAGAACAGTTTTGATTAGTCCACACGCTTTCATTAAATTTACTCCGATAACGTTTACCTATTGTGTAATTATCGTATAAACCCGTCAGCATTTTATCGCGCATGACTTTATCAATATCGATATCATCTTTATGGGCCAAATAATGTAAGTTGCGGCCTTGTAATTCTTGCTCGTTATAGCCCAATAAATCTTGTAACGCCTTATTACTGTCTAAAATAGTACCGTCCAAATCAGTTTGAGCAATGCCCATGGCAGCTTCATCAAATACGGCTTCAAAACGACGACGGCTCTCATCTAAGGCATTATTAACCTCTAGTAAACTTTGAGTTCTAGCACCGACTAACTCTTCAGCCCAATGCGCCCGAGTTAAAGTCAAAAATAAATATCGCCATAAGCCTAAAGTAAACAGTATACCGACTGCCAATACAACCCAAGCATAACTAAAACGGGCAAAACCATATTGATTGGTTAATGTAGCAAGAATTAATGTCCAACTCCGACCGCCATGTTCTAAGGGGACTTTCTGTAATTCAACCAACGAATCACTTGGCTTAAACCAACTTGGGACATATAAGATTGTATGCAGCGTATTGGGTGAGGTGTCTATAATTTTGACAAAAATATCTGAACGTTGTTTAGGCATACGCAATACGGATTCAACCAAGTCCTCAAATAACACCAGACTTACCACAAAGCCACGAATGTTTTGTTGACGTTCTGCCACGGTTTCATGTTCAGAATTGCGTTGATAAATGGGAATAAAAGAACGGAAGCCCAGTTGATTTTTACCTGCAATATAAACTGCACCACTACTGCTCATGCGCCCTGTATCGCGTGCAATATATAATGCCTGCTTAAGCGTGGGCTCTGAGGCAATATCATAGCCTAAGCACTGCTTATTGATGATGTCAGAAATCGGCTCAGTAAATAAAATGGGGTAGTAATGTTCACGATTAAGTACGGTTTGCTTTTCATTGAAGGGGGAATGCTCCCAAATTCTAAATGTGTCTAACCCGTTCTGTAACATACGCTGCTCTAGTATTGAACGTTGTTGCTCCGGGACATAAGGAATCCATTCAATCGCTTGAATACCATATTGGTGGAAATCTTTATCTTTTAGAAATTCTTTGAAATTTTCCCGCGTAATATAATCACTAATATTGTATAAACCCTGTACTGAATTGAGTACATTGTCTATGGTGAGCAAAGCTTGACGTAATGAATGGACATAAGTATTGATTTTTTCTTGATGGGTTTGGGAAATTTTAGCCTGTTCCCAATTTTTAACATAAACGTAGGCAAGCAGAGACAATCCTAGTCCCATAATAATGACCAAGATGAGCGACGTATCTGCTTTTTTTGAAAGTTTTGCCAACATAGTTTATCAGTAATCAATTAGCTCTTATCAATATACCCATTAGGCTTATTGTGATACAGAGTCAAATTTTTTGCACTATTTCAATTTGAACTCTACATCACTTTATTATAACGGCCTATTATTTATAACCACTAATTGAAATCAGCGCACCTTAAGCGTTGCTAGACCAATTAAAACCAAAACCACGGTAATAATCCAAAACCGTACAATGACACGTGGTTCAGGCCAACCTTTTAATTCATAGTGATGGTGCAATGGTGCCATACGGAAAATACGCCGTCCCGTTAATTTAAATGAAGCAACTTGCAAAATCACGGATACAGTCTCCATTGCAAATACACCGCCCATAATAATCAGTACAACTTCTTGTCGAACTAAAATAGCGATAATGCCTAGTGCAGCCCCAAGTGCTAATGCACCCACATCTCCCATAAAAACTTGAGCTGGATAAGTGTTAAACCATAAAAAACCAAGGCCTGCCCCTACAATTGCACCACAAAGAATGGTAATTTCACCCGCTCCAGCGATATAAGGTACCATTAAATAATTAGCAAATGTCCAATGTCCTGCTAGATAAGCAAAAATACCTAATCCTCCAGCAACTAAAACGGTTGGCATAATGGCAAGACCGTCTAAACCATCGGTTAAATTCACCGCATTGCTATAGCCTACAACAAAAAGATAAGTTAACCCAATAAAGCCCCATAGGCCTAAAGGAATTTGAATATCCTTGAAAAAAGGAATAATCAAAGTGGTTTCAGCAAATGTGCCTGCGGTCATAATGAGCACAATGGCGACCACCAGACCAAATACAGATTGCCAAAAATACTTATGTTTTGCTGATAAACCTTTAGAATTCTGCTTAGAAATTTTCAGATAATCATCCAGCCAACCAATCAGGCCAAATGCTAATGTCGTCCCCAATACAATCCAAATAAATCGATTAGACCAATCTCCCCATAATAAAGTAGTGAGGGTGATCGCAACCAGAATCAATGCACCGCCCATTGTGGGTGTACCTGATTTGCTTAAGTGGCTCTGCGGCCCATTTTCTCGGATACTCTGACCAATTTGATTAACCTTTAAATGATGAATCAAAAAAGGGCCAACCAGCAAAGAGATAAACAGGGCAGTCAAAACACTAAGAATGGCGCGTAACGTAAGATATTGAAAGACAAAAAAGCCGTCATAATAATAAGTTGCTAAATAATCACTTAACCAAAGCAGCATGGCCGTCCTCTACCCGTAATCCAAAAGTAATTTTTTCCATCATCATGGAACGCGACCCTTTAAGCAGTAGCGTAACATGAGATTGTTTCATCAGTGCGATACTCAGAGCTTCAAGCAAAGCTTCATGTGTTGTAAAATGCTGGGCTTGACCTTGAAAACTGTCAACTGCATAGCAGCTGTAATTGCCGATTGCCCATAATTTTTCTATACCCATTTTATAAGCAAGCTCACCAATTTCTTGATGCAATGTCGTACTTTCTAAACCTAATTCCCCCATATCACCCATAACCAGCCAACGTGGTGTTGGGTATTGGTGCAACACAGCCAGAGCTGCTTTAAATGAAGTTGGATTTGCATTATAGGTATCATTGATTAAGATGCTATGGTTTAAACCTGTAAATGTCTGCAAACGACCTGCCACAGGCTGCATGAATTCTAAACCTTGTTTAATTATATCTAGCTCTACATCACAAGCTAATGCACAAGCAGCGGCAGCCAGCGCATTCATAATATTGTGCTGTCCTGCAAGTGGTAAGCAAACTTGAATTTGGCCTTTAAACGTATTCAGCTCAAAACTGCTTTCGACAGTAGACAATTGAATTTGACTCGCATAAATATCCGCATGGGACGATAAGCCAAATTGAATTACAGGATGAGGCTGAGCTAATTCACGCCAAAATGCGGCAAACCTATCCTCATGGTTAATCACTGCGATGCCATCTGCTGTCAACCCAGAGAATATTTCTCCTTTGGCTTCTGCAATATTTTCAATCGTTTTAAAACCTGCAAGATGTGCGGGCGCACATTGAGTAATCATTGCAACATTGGGTTGCGCCACTTTAGTTAAATAGCCAATTTCACCCGTATGGTTAGCGCCCATTTCAAGTATTGCACTATCATGATGTTCCGCGAGATTAAATAACGTCAGCGGTAAGCCAATATCATTATTAAAATTCCCCTCAGTTGCCAGCACTTGACCTTGTTGAGCAAAAATGGCTTTTAACATTTCTTTTGTCGTTGTTTTTCCATTACTGCCTGTAACTGCAATCGCAGGTATATCAAATTGTTGCCGCCAAAAATGGGCGAGTTGCCCCAAGGCTAAACGGGTATCTTGGACAATGATTTGAGGTAAATCTGTGCTCACAGCTTGCGAAACCAATAACGCGATTGCACCTTGCTGTTGTGCTTTATCAGTGAACGCATGAGCATCGAATCGCTCACCACGCAATGCAACAAAAAGTTGTCCTGTTAAGTCTTGACGTGTGTCAGTGCCACATCCAGTAAATGTGACATCTTGACCAATGTGTTGGGCTGATAAAATGGGGTTAATTTGGCTTAAAGTGGCGTGAATCATAAAGGTTAGCAATAAGATAAGTCATTTTGTATAGCTTATCACATTTTCGATTTTCGATTTTTGATTTTCGATGCGAAGCCGCAAGTGTTGATTGCGGAGAGCCCGAGTTTTTATAGGTATTTTTTTATTTTAAAACATATAGTTAAATTATTTTTTAGTGAATAAGGATATCAGCAAGCATCTGACAAAATCCCATCCGCATCTCTCTATCAGCATCATTGCCATAAGTTGACATGTCTTGAATAATCCATCCGAGTAAAGACGCAAAATTTCTCTCACGCATGTAGTTTACGGCCAAAATTGCATAGCTGCCACCCAAACGATTATCTGTTTCATATTCACCTGTTGGCTCAACTTTCCAGTAGCATAAGCCATTTTTCGTATGTTGAATAAAAGGAAGTTTATGTCTGCGTTGAACCAACGTAGCGTCACTTTCCATAGTTTAAACCTCTCTCGTTAATAAAGTAGCCTACCTCTTCATTATTTTTTACCTACAATATTTGGTCATATTTGCAGGCAATGCAAACTTCGCACACACTAGTTTATATCTAATGGGAGCGAGATTGTACTGTAATTTGAGTGGAGCCGGGTAATAGTGAAATGTATTATTTTGTAAATAAATGAGACCACCAGCGTTTTCTATTCATAGGCAACGGGGCATCATCTTGAATTTGTTGTGGTATTATTTTCGACAGTATCCACCGAGGTTCGACTTTTTGGCCGCTAGAACCACAGGATGCTCCAAGATTACTAGGGTCATAGATTTTAATCAAACTGGGTTGCGTCAGATTATCTGCATAGACAATACCGCAGTAATCATAATCATGCTCTTGATGCAATAGTTTATCGATTTCTTGAATAAAAGCCAGTAAGGTGTCTGCTGTCGCCGTTTGATTAGGCAATGACTCACCAACGCAGTAAATATACCAATATTGAGGTTGGATTTTCACTTGTTCCCACAACGCATCCAGTTGTGGCCAACGTAAAGCACTGCTAAAACTGCCATTATAAAGTGTTTTAAATTCGTCACCTGTCGTCATATCTTGTGTCCATAGTATCTTAATTACAAACTGAGGCTTTAATTTAACTCAGCTTTCTAGTTTAACAGTAAATTTATACTGAATAACTCATGTTGCGCAAAATGAAAAAAAGTTTGAAAGAGTAGGGTGGAATAGATGAGCCTTTGATGTTAGTTATTATTAATAAACTCTCTCTCACCGTATTCCACCATCTCAAGCGTATTGCATATTTTGGTGGAAAACGCTGCGCTATTCCACCCTACATTAAATGAAAAGTTCTTCTATTTACGTAAGGTGAGTTAATAAAACAGCTCGCAAGGTGATTTTTAGGGCAGTCAGATTCGAAAATCGTTAAAAAAATTACAATGATGATGAAATGGATGCTTATGAAAAACTTGGCCATTTCAATGATCGTATTAGAGATGGTAGCCACAAATGAATATGGCATTAGAATCTACAAAAAATGGAGTTGAAGCGATTGGCTGGCTATATTCCATCACTTGTTATCAGTACGGCAAGATGGTTAGCAATATGAGATTATAATCGTTTTATTTTAAAGTAATTGATATTTAAAGTATAAAAGGATTGCCAGTCCTAACATACAAACCAAAATTGACTATAACCAATGAGACGGCGGTTTAGATGTTCTGTGCTGGCTGTAAGAATCAAAATACAGAACACCTAAGTGACTCAAAAGTTATAAAACTCTTTATGCTCAGAAGAAAACACATGGGCATATAAATTGGCTATCCATTGCTTACCTTCCTGCGTCACCCGTAAATAGCGCAATCCATCTTGAATATAGCTGTTGACCATATTCCAGTAAAACTGCGGATAATTGCGTCGTAAATCCAAAGGAGAACCATAGCCTAATTGCTGGTTTACACCTGTTTCTTGGAATTCATAATACAAAGCGGGCAATTTACGCAAATAATTTGGGTCCGCTAACTGACCGATTAAATCCGCAGCGCGAACTAAGCCGGGGTAAGTCCCTGTTGCCTGATGATCGGTATCATTCGGTACAGGAAAACGAGTCAGCTCAATATTGGCTGCAATCACCTCAGCATCAATGACAGGGTTGCCACCAAAGCGTTCCCGAACAAAAAGTTTACCTCTATCAATATGATAAGGTGACATAGATGCATCGGTAGCCCCTTCAGGCAATACAACCATTTCATTTCTAATCCCTGTGGTATAACAGCCTTCGCGGTCATCGCGGCAAATACCTCTAACATGGCCAATATCATGGCACAACAGGGAAATAATGAAATTTAACCAATCACGATGAGAGACCCCACCTTCACGGATATGTTTACCGCGTAAAATCTCTTGTCCAACAAGCGTGACCATAATGGTATGTTCTACATTGTGGTAAAGCGCATCACTGTTTGCAAAATGCTCTAGTGCCATACGCCCAGCCCACGCAATAATAGAACCGTTAGAAGCTTCAAGACTTCCATAATTACGTGTATAAGCGGTTTCAAGTTGATCTACAAAACCGTCAATTAGTAACTCAGTGGGATTAAACATCGCTCATCACTATCCATTTTTAGCTTAATTATAATATAGTGCTATGGGGTTTTAGATGACTAATTCTTAAATTTTAATTTGAAAACAGCCGCCTAACCATATTATTCAGCAGTTTGTGCACCCTGCCAAAAAGTTTTAATTGCCTGTTGTGTCGAAGCCAATTCCGTTTTGGTTTTCTGTAGCTCATTCATACATTTTTCATTCATACTACGCCATTGATTTTGGAATACTTCGGTAATCGAAGAAGGCACTGTTGTAGGCTGTTGGGCACGTAAGGTTTCAATTTGTTGCTGAAACTGTTGCTTTTGCTGCCCTAGCTGGTGTTCTTTGTGTGCAATTTCTTGATTATATTGTGCTTCTTGTATCTGTAAATCATCTAAATTCATTTTCATTTTAGCGAGCTGTTTTTGCGACTCAACATAAGCTTGTTGTTTTTCCGTTAATTGCTTTTCCGCTTTTTGAGCTAAAGCCTGTGCTTTATACAATTTTTTCTGTAAACCACCGACTTGACTATCATAATCATGTTGTAAATCACTTTGATTGGTCACGGTTAACTGCATTTGTTCTTGCAAACGATCAATCAATTGGCGTGAAGCTTTCGCTTGTTGCAACATCACTGTGATTTGTCCATCATAATGTTGCTGCAATTCATCTTTTTCATTTTGCGCCGTTTGTAACTGAGTTTGTAAAGCTTGTTGTTGCTGTTCGCCTTCGGTTAATGCGGTTTTTAATTGCTCAACTTGTTGATGTAATTGGGTTGCCGTGTGGCTAATATCATTGGATTGGTTTAATAATTTTTTATGTTCTTGCTGCAATTGCGTTTGATATTGTTGTAATTTAGCTTGTGTCACTTCAGATTCTGTTTGTAATGCTTCAAGCTGTTGCTTGGCTTGGGTTAATTGCGCAACTTGTTGGCTTAATGCTTGTTCTGATTGTTGGCTACCTGCTAACTTGACTTGTAGATTGGCGACTTGTTGTTGTGCTTGCTGCAAAGTCGTTTGGGTTTTATTTAAACGTGATAATTGATTTTTTTGTAATGATTTAGCTTGTTTGAACATTGATTTTTTAGCTAATTTGGTTTTGACTAAGGCATCTTCTAAACTGCGGATTTTCTGTGCATATTGGGCAATTTTATGTTCAGCTTGTTGTAAATTTTGCTCAACAATATCTAATTGTGTGGTTTTTTGCTCAGACAATAATTGTAATTTCTGTTTTTGCAATGCTAATTCAGCAATAGTTGCATCCGCATCATCCATGCGTTGCGTATACCCTAGTTGAGCCGACTGTATGGCTGTAATTTGTCTTTCATGTTTATCCTGCAAAGCGTGATGAGCTCGTAGTAACTCTTTATGGCGTTGGGATAATTGGGTATTTTCTTGGCTTAATCCCGTTTGTAAATCCGCTAAACGCACTTCTAAATCTTGTTTTTTTGCTAACGTAATTTCATGCTGTTCGTGAATATCATCTAATTCTGCTAATACTTTATTAAATTGTGTCTCAGCTTTTTCTAATTCCTGACGCATCACTTGTAATTGTTGCTGTGCATCTTGTAAATGTTGTTGTTGGTCTTGTTGTTCTTGTTTAACACCGCTTAATTGCTGCTGCTTTGCTTCTAAATTTTGTTCTGCATGGCTTAATTGTTGTTTTAAAGTGCTAATTTCTTGTTCATATTTTTGTTGTAACTCTGCATAACCTGCGCGTAATTTAGTTTGCGTATTTAATAATTGTTGCTGTTCCTGATTGGCTTTTTGCTGGATTTTTTGTAATGCTTGCTCATGATGTACATTTAAATTATCTGACTGTAAACGTGCTTGTTGTAATTGTACCTGTGTTTTTTGTAATTTAGCTTGTTGATTGCTTAATACTTGTTGAGATTGTTCTAATTGTTCTAATAGCTTTTCAACTTGAACTTGATGTTTTAATTGAATGGTTTTATGTAATTGAATGACTTCTTGTTTACTGGTGTCTAATTCTTGTTGCAATGATTCAACTTGCTGTTTGTTTTTTTGCAAAGCGGCTGCATAGCCTAATTCCACATTATCATGCTGGTGCAATGTTGCTTCAAATTCTTGCTGCATCTCACTTTGCTTAGCATTATATTCTTCGCGCAAATTCTGTTCTAATAACTGCGCTTCTTGTAAATGGGTTTCACTTTGTTCTAATTGCTGCTGGGTTTGCTGTAAATGGGCTTCACTTTGTTCTAATTGTTGCTGAGTTTGCTGTAACTCTTGTTCTAATTGCTGTACTTGTTCCGATTGTTTTTGTAACCGTTCAGATTGTTGTTGTTCTAATTTTTCAACTGTTTCATTCAAAATTTGGATTTTTTGCAAATATTCTTCACGTAGTTGCTCTAAACTTAAAGATGCTTTGCCTTTTTCGCGTAATTTAGCTAATTCAACTTGGGTTTGGTTTAACAAATCTTGCGCCTGTTGTAATTGCATTTCATACGATTGTTGGGTAGCTTGTTTGGCTTGTAACATCGTTTGCAAACGTTCTTGATGTTGCTGCTGTAATAATTGTAATTGTTGTTTATAGTCTTGCTTTAATTGTGCCACTTTGCTTGAATCGACTAAAGGCTGCTCATTGAGCACATTTGGCATTAAGTCCCAACTCTCTACTTCAATTCCGCATTGGGCTTGTAATTGCTGTAATCTGGCTTGCGTATCATATAGCTGTTGTTGCTGTTGACGGTGAGTTTGTTGGGTTTGATGCAATTGATTTGCTAAAGCCTGTTGCACCGTTTCACTTTGTAACTCCAAACGTTGTAATTGATGCTGACAATCTCGCTTTGCCATATCCGTGATTTTTTCCACCTGAATTGTGGGTGAAGTTAAATCCATATTGTTCTGTAATTTTTCCACCAAAGCCTGCTGCATAATTTGGGCTTCTTGCTGTTTTTGCTGCAACAGATTCTGATAATAATCAATTAAATGTTGTTTTTCAGCCTCTAAGCGTGGCATGTCATTACTTTGAACTTTATTTAAATTTTGCTCACATTGATTTAAACCTTCACATTTTGGATTTGCTAATGCCATATTTAAGGTCTCAATTTGTTGTTGAGCCGTTTGTAATTGCTGCCGAGAAGCCACTGCTTGTTTTTGCTCTGTCTCCAAAGCTTGACACGTGATTTTCAATTGTTGTTGAGTGGTGCTTTGTTTTTCTTTACTCTGGCTTAATTCTTGTTGCGTTTTTTCCCAAGCGTTTTCCGTACCTTGCCACAACTGTTTTAATTCACTGTATTTTTCCCGCCAATCTTGTTTTTGCTTGCGTTCTGTTTTGAGCTTTTCACGTAATTTAGCCGTGCGTTCTGTTACCTGTTGCTCAACGCCAAGTTGTACCCGCTGCAGGGCTTTTGCGTGATGTGATTTCCAGACTTTCTGTTGTTCCAAAGCCTTGGCTAAAGTTTGTTGTTCCTGCTGTAAGCTGTGTTCTAATGTTGTATATTTTTGTTGTTGAGCTGAGATTTTTACTTCATATTGTTGCTTGAGTTGCTCATTTTGTTGTTTGGTTTGATTTAAATCCTCTGCACATTTAGTTTGTTGCTGATATTTCAACGCTTCCAATTCCTGTAAACTTTCCACTAAGCGCATTTCAGTGTCACGCAAACGTTTTTCACTATTTTTGAGTTGTTTGCTTAAACGCTCAAATTTGCTCTGTTGTTCAGTTGCCAATTCGGTGCGAATAGTCGATTTTTGCTGTTCCAACGCGGTTGCATTCTGAGCTTGAATTTCTTCTAAACGTTTTTCATACGCCACGGTTAAATCTTCATTGGCTTGCAAGGCTTCAACTAAATGTAAATCAGCTTCGGTTTGTATCGCCTCAACTTTTTTATCATATTCTGCTTGCAATGCCGCCTCGGTTTGATATTTGGCTTCTAACTCAGCTTGGGTTTGTTTTAAAGCATCTAATTTGCCCGCCGCATCATTTTCCATTTTTTCCAGTTGCGCTGCATAATCAGATTTCAAATCAGTTTGGATTTGTTGTAACTGGTCAAATTGAGTACGAATCGCCTGCAAAGCAGCTTGGGTCATTTGTGAATTGGTGACCATTTGATCGAGCTGTTGCTGAAAATCGGGCGTATGGGTCGCAGGCTCTGATAATTCAGGAATCACTTCTAAATCAGTTTGTTCTTGCGCTTGGAGTTGGGCATAAGGGCTGAACACTAAGGGAAGTAGGGTGATAGCCAACACAAATATGGCTGCAACCAATATAAAACGCAATTTTTTGAGTTGCATAACAGTATCCCAGAAGAAAAATTTGAATAATGGCGTAAATCCTATCATGATTTGTAGTAATGAGAAATAGAGGGACGTGAGGAATAAGGATAAAAA
>JADGDW010000216.1 GCA_016744725.1 Candidatus Albibeggiatoa sp. nov. BB20
TGTCTGTTAAGCTGCTTGTATATCCCATTTTTTCTCAATCCAATCTTACTTTTCTTTTCAGTTTAACACTTTATTAAAGATGTCAAATGGGTTCTATAAAAGGGATTTGGTAATTTGAATAGAGGAGGGTTTTTATTTGGGATATTGCTTAAGATTTTAGGATGATACCAACTATTTTAAGCAATAACAGGAATTTAATCGGGTAATTGCATAACCGCGATTTATTCAGGGATCATCAATTCACTTTGTAAAAATGAGCCATAAATCCGCTGATTTAACATGTTTGGTGTAATCAATATCACACCCTCATCTGTGACAAAATAACGCCGTTTATCCTCTTCTAAATTCTCGCCAATCAGTCAATTGTTTAAGACATGAGCCACCAGCAAGAATCAATGCTAAGGTTTTCCGTGTAAGACGGCTGACATAACGGGATTGGGATGATGAATCCATTGATATTTTCCTCCCAGAATATGAGGTCTGTGTTACAAATAGGATTGCATGACCTCTGTTTATTATCGTTTGTTGAAATCATAAACACATTTTTATAGTGACTATCGGCTCAGATAACGACAATTCCATCTCACCGTGTTTTGTCGAAAAAGTATTATTAAACTTATTTGACCTGTATATTTTGAGTCAACAATGCAGAATGACGACTAAAGCCCAATCTGTGTATAATAACTGTCCATGATAACTAAAATTTATGTTGCTTGATTATGAAACGGTTGATTTATATTAGTAGGATTACTGAAACTGTTACGCCTACTGAGCTACAAAAAATAGGTGAAATTTCTCAGCGTAATAACCGAGAGTTACAAATTACAGGTGTATTGCTGTATTTGAGTGGTTTATTTTTTCAAATTCTAGAGGGTGATGAGGAAAAAATAGATTGTTTATACAAGAGGATTTTAATTGATAATAGGCACGAGGATATCATGTGTTTACAGTCAGAAGCCAATATCGATACTCGATTATTCCCTGATTGGGATATGCAAACCATTAATTTAGAAGAAAATAACGATATATTTACTCAACCAGTAAAAAGTTTATTGCAAGCATTAAGTAGTTCACATCAGATTTTAGAAAAATACACCCAACCTGCCATTGTTCGTTCGCTTAACCAAGGTCTCAACCCTCTATTTCTCAAACCACAAAATTCCCATAAGTTTGTCTTATTTGCGGATATTTTTGGGTTTTCTACATTTACTGAGAAATTACCTGTTAATGAAGTGGTTAGCCTAGTCAATGAATATTTCAACTTAACATCAAGAGCGATTACTGAACGCGGTGGTAACGTTTTAAAGTATATGGGTGATTGTGTGATGGCTTCGTTTGAACATCACCAAGCTGATGATGCACTACAGGCAACATTGGATATATTTAAAATTTTACAAATGATCCGTCATGAATCAACCCCAACTCATCCTGGAAAATTGCTATACACAGGTATAGGCTTAGCGTATGGCGAAGTGATTGAGGGTAATATGGGCTCACAGATAAAAATGGATTATACGCTGGTGGGCGACACTGTGAATGTGGCTTCTCGAATGGAAGCGTTAACCCGACAACTTCCGCATACGTTGATTTTGACCGAGGCGGTAAAACAACAGTGTTCAGATCAGTGGGATTTTATTAATTTAGGGACATATCCTGTTAAAGGCAAACAGGATGAAATTAAAACCTATTCCATCGATCATCCACTGTGCTACAAGACAGCAGATATGCAGCGCCAAGTAGATAATTTAGCTCGTTTGTTAGACGCATTTAACAGTACGGGTATCATAACTTAATTTGCTATTGCTAAAAATAGTTGTTCAGCAAAAATCACCCATCTAAACTTTACATTAAGGGATTGATATGCCAAAGGTAGTGATGTATTCAACGCAAATTTGCCCATATTGCATGAGAGCAGAGCATTTGCTTAGAAACCGTGGGGTCGAACATATTGAGAAAATTATGATTGACCGTGAACCTGAAAAAATGCAAGAAATGATGCAACTTACAGGACGGCGTACTGTGCCTCAAGTTTTTATTGGGGGCAAACATATCGGCGGATTCGATGATTTATCCGAGCTTGATATGGAAGATGGATTGTTGCCATTACTCGAAGCTGATTAACTTTTTTACAACAAACATAGTGTAAATTTACCACAAAAGTTGTAATATAGATAAATACCTTATAAATAGCGACTTAGGCTATTCAAATAAATGTGGTAAAAAAGTGGACGTATGTTGGGCTTGTTGTTAGAATTCCACATGTTGTAAAATTTACTGCATGGTGTAGCATAAGTCATACTGACAGACTCCAAATTGCAACACGAGTGGGCTAAAACCAGTTATTTATAAGTGAAGCGACATCTATACATCACCGTACTACAATACGCTTGTGGTCATATCGTTATATTTGTCGCTCAGCTATACAGAAAGATTTCAAGGTGCTTTGGGTCACCGTATTCAAAACTTTTTCATTATTTACCACATAGGGAATCAAGCTTATGTTAAAAAATTCTGGTCGCAAACTATTGATTGGTGTCGTGGCAAGTACAATCTTGTCTGCAGCAGCATTTTCTCCAGTTATCGTAAGTGCGGAAACTGAACCTACTTATAATTTACTTGATCGCTCTGGCAATCCTGTAAAAAGTGCTCGTCCAGGTGAGTGTATTCGTGTAAGAAACTCTAACGAGCCAGCAAAGCCTTTTGAAGAATGTGGTGACGTGATTGATAGTGACGGTGATGGCGTAAATGATGACAAAGACGAATGCCCAAATACACCTAAAGGCGTTGAAGTAGATGAGAAAGGTTGCCCAGTAGATACTGATGGTGACGGCGTTGCAGACATCAATGATGATTGTCCAAATAATACTCCTCGTGAAATTTCTCGTGGCGTAGACGTTAATGGTTGTCCTAAAGACAGCGATATGGACGGTGTTCCAGATTTCAACGATCGTTGCCCAGGCACACCTTACGGTGAAGCAGTGGATCAATACGGTTGTGCAGTTTCTGATGTGCCTCGCGTAGAAATTTTAAGTTCTGATATTACGTTTGCTTTCGATAGCTATCGCCTAACTTCTCAAGGTCAAGGCGAATTAGGTAGCATCGCTGATCAAATCTTAAGCAACTTTGATAAATTCGCGGGTCTTGCGTTGACAGGCCACACAGATTCTATCGGTGCAAAACGTTATAACCAAACTTTATCTGAAAGACGTGCTAGCGCAGTGAGAAGCTTCTTAGTTGGCCGTGGTATCCCAGCTGACCAAGTGACTTCACAAGGTAAAGGCGAATCTGCTCCTGTAGCCAGCAATTCTAATCGTGAAGGTCGTGCCCAAAACCGTCGCGTTGAAGTATTTGTTGATATGAAGTAATTTGACCTAAGTTAGTTTTTTAGGTAGGTAGAAAGTGCGTTGTCTCATTATGGGGCAACGCATTTTTTATGGGTGGAGGCTTAGTTTTCTGGGCTTAAACGAATTTCTTGCATGTTGTTGGAGAGTTTAAAACCACGCTCATAAACTTGATAGCCTTCTGCTTCAACGTGGATTTTTCCGTCTTTACTATCGATGTCGCAGTCTAACGTTGCTTTGTAAAAGCCTTCAGAGTCACCATAAAAAGTGTGTTTGTCATTTTGATAAAGAAAGTAAACTTTTGCATTGGGTACGGTTTTTAAATCGCTTTTGTCATAAAGCATTACTGAATGGATGCAAGATGTTGTTGGTGTGACAGGTTGAGATGCTGCATTTGATGATGTGCTGACAGGTTGAGATAAGGTTGCTGGGGTTTGAGGGGGAGGCGATTGAGTGTTCTCTGAAGTAAATACATTACCTACCCAAATAGCTATACTCGTTAATACCGCGATAGAGATTGCAATGGCTGTTAAAACATGACCTAAATTCCAACTCCATTTTGAATCATCAGGCTTAGAATCACCAATAGACTGTTCAGTATTATCACCTGTACTGACATTTGAGCCTTTCACATCACCCTTAATATTTATATCACCCATTTTAACTTCTCCTTTAATACCACTAAGCAATTGTGTAACATTAATTTCTTTCGATAAGCTAGGCTCAAAATGTGTTTCAAAGCCCGCTTTTTCTAAATTTAACAGATTTTGATAAGGAATTAAAATGCCTTCGTATGGCACTTGCTCGGTGACTTCTAAGATTTTAAATGTGTTGTGAATTGCATTAAATGTATTGCGAATGGTGGTTAGTAATCCGCGTCGTCCATTTTCTTGTCCTATCACGGAGATAGTGATTTCTTTGTTTTCCAGATTAGCGATAACTAATGCTTTGTTGTTGTCTTGCGCGAGTACGATGCCTGTGCGCCAGTAGGTTTGTTTTGAGGCGATGTGGTGTTGACGGACAATAAATCGGGAAATAATGCTGCTGGGTAATACGTCGTAGTGCAATTCAAACTCTAAGCAATCATCGTGAGGCCAATTTAATTCGGGTTCTTGTTTGCTGAGTAAGTCGGGAATCAGGAAATGATTTTTTTGTTCGGGAAATTCAAAGCATAACTCAAATTTTTCCATGATATTGAGGATGAAATCGTGTTTATTAATTGGATATTTTTCAGCGTCTAAAATCTCGCTTAATTGGCTGAGTTTGAGTTTACCTTTTTCTTGAAACAGTTGATTGCTATTGAGAATTTTATAAATGCCTTCGGTAATCCATTTTGGATTTAAGATATTAGTTTCTCTAAGTTTGGGGCGTTGCTCGTCGTCACGATAATTGAGCATAATACCTAAATCATGCAGGAAATCGATTAAGGTCTTTTGGCTGCTGCGGTTGATATTATTTTTGTCACAGATTTTTTCATATTCGGTATAAGGGATAAAATCACGGCGCATATTTTCCAGTTTGGTTTTGATTTCAAACCATGTTTTGGGCAATAAATCATGGATATGTGGCAATTGTTCAATACAAGTGAAAATGTGTTGTTTAAGGTTTTCTAGGTTTTGATTGTCTTTGCAGGAAATGCTGTAAAAGCCTTTGATATTAGGATAATCGCGTAAAAGTTGGCGTTCATTGGATTCAGTCGAATGTTGGTCAATTTTGTTAATGACAATCAGGATTGGAGAGTCTGCACCATAAGTTTTTATCATTTTAAGCCAGTATTCAACACGGCTGTATTGTTCTTCTTGACGCGCGTCGAGGACTAAAAGGTATAAACTGCGTTTGGTGAGGAAAAATTGATGGGTGGCGTGCATGATTTCTTGCCCACCAAAATCCCACACATTTAAACGGATTTGTTCATTTTTGATGTCAACTTGCCAATTTTGGATATTAATCCCATCAGTTTTGTTTTCGTGTTCATCAAATTCATTGAATAATAAGCGATTTAAAAGAGAAGTTTTGCCAACACCGCCTTGTCCAACAATAAGGATTTTAGCTTCATTTAAAGGTTGTCTTTCTTTTTCTGCAAAATAATTGCGGATGGCTTCGATGCCTTTTTCAGCTATTTCTAGCGGCGGGGTTTCTAAAGGATTTCCTGATATGTCAAGTTTGCATGAATTTTTTAGTTGCCCTAGCGATACTGGTAGCTCTTTTAGCTGGTTTTTACTTAAACCTAATTCACTCAAATTTTGCAGTTGCCCAAACCATGTTGGCAGCTCTTTTAGAGGGTTTTCAAATAAATATAATACACTCAAATTTTGCAATTGCCCAAACGACGCTGGCAGCTCTTTTAGAGAGTTATTCCATAAATATAATATACTCAAGTTTTGCAGTTGCCCAAACGACGCTGGCAGTTCTTTTAGCTGGTTTCCACTTAAACTTAAATAACTCAAGTTTTGCAGTTGCCCAAACC
>JADGDW010000217.1 GCA_016744725.1 Candidatus Albibeggiatoa sp. nov. BB20
CCCAACTACCAGGACCCCACCATGCTTGAGCAGGTGCAGAAACTGTAGCAGCGCCGATAACTGCTGATAAAGCTAAAATTTTTGCGAATTTCATAATCATCCCCTTTGTTTAGGATTATATAAGTTTAGACTAAATTATTCTGTGGCAGTCTGCTTTTGAATCCTTTCTTGCTGTGCTTAGCAGCAAACTCAAATATAGAATACTATGTTATTTGAATATTAACAACTACTAATATGCTAAATTTCTATAAAAGTTTTATATCATATATAATAATAACTTGAGTCAGTAACAATTAGATGCTGTTGAATCGGTTCAACTATAAACGTCCAAAACCGTACAATAATTTAACTATTCAATAACTTGAACTAAACAAACAATATCTAGCTCTAATTAAATCATCAATTCCTTATCGCTTATTCGCCACTCAAAAATAATTTTAACTTGTATTATTTCTTTTATTCTAAAAAGCAAAATATTTTAATAATGCAATTCAGCATGAGTATAAGCCATACGAAATGTTGCATTTGGCTTGGATACAAAGCAGCTAACCAAAATATGGAAGATGTCATATTGGATGATAAAGAGATGTTTGGATTTTGAAATGAGACTGGATTTTATGAAAGGAACATAATAAGCAAAACGGTCACGATGCAATCTACCGATGAAGATCAATCGATAAATAAGCTGTAACGTAGTCAGAAAAATCGGCTTATCACACTTGAGTCTCATTATTTATTCACTCCCTGCTGAAGCATTAAGCACCTCGACAGACGGTATAAATCACCGTATTAACAGGGAGTCTAACATAGTTTAAAAAGCCTAGCTATACTAAAATCGCATCCCCCAGCCGACTTCAATTTCCCATTGACTCATCTCAATTGAACCTGTTTGAGGGCCTGTATTGGGATTTTGACCATTCACTGTTTCCTTAGGTGCGTACCATACGGCCACACTGATTTCTTGGTTTTTATCTAATCTCCGTGAAAAACCGCCTGTGATATGACGTTTGACCACTGCGGGAGCTAATGTGTTAAATAGTGCTTGATCGTTTGGAAACGCGTTGCTTGCATGACTATAGCCCACTCTAAATGCCCAGTCATCATTATATTCCCATTGCAAGCCAAACTTATAAATGTCCATATCTTTCCAGCCAAAGCCTAAGCCATCCTCAGTTCCTAATAGGATTTGCCCAGGGAAAAATGCAAGCGCGGAATTGTTAGATAATGAATTAACATCTTCAAATTCAATTCTTTGATAATTGAATGCAAATGTGATTTTAGGGGTGAATTTATAAGAAAAACCTAAATCGTAATTAGGCGGTACATCAAAATTACCATCTTCAGCAAATAAGCCTTTGTAATCATCAAATTCACTCATCCATAATCGTGTTTGATACGATGCGCCTAAGTTTAAACGGTCATTAACCTGCCATAACCAGCCAAAACGTAAACCGCCACCATACGACATATCATAACCATTGTTTGTTACGTGCTCTGGATGTTTTGAGAATGAAGTAAAAGGCTGTAATCCTTCGGCTTTAAACCGCTGAATTGAAACGATAGGGGCAACACCAATAGAATGCTGTTGATTGATTTTAAACGAGATTGGAAAAGCCATGAAGGCTTGCATTAAGTCAATGCCCGTAGGGCTAGTCGGCAGTGTACTTGGAGCAGCGGGATTACCGAAGTTTTGGAACAATGCCGTTGGATATTCGGTGTTCATGCCACCATTAGCACCAAAGGTAATACCCAATGATAAATCTGGATTGATTAAATAATTAAAGGCAAAATGTGGAATCAAAAAATAATCATTTTCACTTTCGTATCTGCCAGGTGTAATTGAAGTCGGTCCATTTGGAGGGCCAATAGCAGACGCATCATTGTTTGCAGTCACGCTACGCGATGGTGAAAACAGACTAAAGCCTACCTCAATTTTATTTCCAACAATAACTAATGAACCGGGGTTACTTGCGGTACACATCGCACCTAATGCCATTGCCACACAAGCACCACCCATTGCCTTAGATTTGGGTCCATAACCATGAGACCAATAACCATTGGTAGCATAGCTAAGTTGTGAAAAGCACAGACAGTTCGCCACAACAACAATTAATAATTGTTTTCTCACTCTTTTTCCTCCATTTCCTTTGGAACTACAAGGTTTATTATTATTCTAAAAAGACAGTAGTATTGTTTTAATAGTCTTTCGCTCTTTAGTTTTAACTTAATTTTTTATACAGTGTCAAGTCATTTTTGTGTTTTTGCTGTAAAAACCCAAGTTTTTCAAGAATTCAATAGAGTATAAAAAATATTGAATGGGTTATTATATTGATTTATAAAACAATAAGATTTGTGAATGGAGATGATAGTAAGAAAAGATGGGATGTAAAAAATTAACTTATGTGATTTTACGGTGCAAAATTTACTGCTTCAAATTCCATTTTTCAACGAGTTAGGGATTAATTTAAGGTTTGCGGCATATAATCTTCAGCTTGCATACAAATATCGGTATGTTCTGCGATAAATGTAGCAATATCAGCCTGCCAGCCACCGGTTTCATTGCTGTGATGGCTGATGCCTGCATAATTATATTCGACTTTGATTTTTTCAGAATATTGAGTCACCGCTTCACGTGAATATTCAGGCTCATAGAAACGTGGCGCATCAGTATTGTTAGTTAACCAAATATGACAGCGGCCTTGATGACTCCATTCGGCAATAATTAATTTTTTGATTCTGAATAATAAAACACAATGATTGGTGCGGACATTTGAACCCGTTAGATTCGCGTAAGCTTCTTGCACTGTTTCATGTAATTCTGGATTATCGTGTAAAAAACTTTGAGCCGCACTGCCTAATGCTAGCCAAGCTTCATCAATATATTCACGCTCATGATATGCTGACCAAAAGGCGCGTCGATATTGCCAATGTTTATCTAAAATACACTGGTCTAAAATTTCGATAAATGTTTCTAAGGTTGTCCCAATTAGCCAACGATACATAACTTTCATCAATGGTTTAGCAACACCATGCCATGACTGGCTATGAATGCGTGGATCTTGGAAATGTTTGATTAAAAAGGGGTGAACCTGCTGTTTTATTTCAGATGGAGGATCAATATTTTGCCACGGTGTAAGCAGTGCTTGGATTAATTTACGCTTAGTATCTGGATAACGTAATTGTTGATTTTCTTCACTCCAATCTAATAAATTATCTAATGTTTGAATGTCATATCTTTTCTTCTTAATAATCTGTAGCAATGCGTTTTGATATAAGGTTTTGACATATGCACTATTCAGTAATTCACCTTTAAATCCTATTTTAATCAAAGTAGTTAATGATTCTTGCTTCAAACAATGTTCAGTTAATAACTGGATTCCTAATTCAGATTCGAATAAACGATATTTTTTATGTTGCTTATTCCAGTTTTGTAATTGCTTATTTTTTAAATCTTCTTTTAAAGCCTGTTCGATAAAATAACCTACTTTATCAATATTGGTTTTTTTAAAGTTAAATTCATAAAAATACGCCCGTATCATACGTTTTAACAAAATAGGGCTATCGAGCACATGAGGCCATAATTCATTGAACAACTCATCATATTGAGCCAAGTGCTCGGCTTTTTTGCCATACCACAATAACCATACTGCTTGCCGCCATTCTTGGGTTGTAATTGTTGACCAATCATTATTTTCCGCAGCGTGTAAGTATTTTTGCTGCAATTGTTTTAGGTCACGAGCTTGAGCTTGGCCTGCCGTTTTAGCTTGTTTGGCAAGGCGATTGGCTGTTGTGACCAGTTTGGGCTTAGTCGTGGGGAACGTGAGATCGGTTTGATTTAATTTTTTTAGGGTTTGGCGGATCGAATAAGCAGGCATGGGGTGATAGAGCCTAAATCACAATTGAACTTAAGTAAGGATGTGGTTCAGATTCGTCCCAAATTTGAGTAAAGGTATTCCCGAGGAATTTAGCCAGTTGTGGATCACAAAAGTGAAAACTGGTTTTGAGGCTATCAGGATAAGGTCGATGTATCACACCGATATTATCTGCAATCAGGAAGGTATCAGCATAAGATTTGAACCGTTCGGGCAAGCAGCAAAAACTAAAAAAACTGCTCAAACGTTTACCCAAATTAATCAAGCAATGCCCACGACGCACAACCCATTGTGGATTTTGCAAAATCACTCTGACATGACAATGGTGACTTTGCAGCACAAAGCCTTCAAATGCGTCAAACATAGCCTCGTTATCATAAATCAATGGATCAAAGTCTTGGGTTAAAATATCGATTTTTCTATCTGCTTGGCGCACGATTGCCGAGGTTAATTGCTGGATTTGTTCTGAATCCGTTTCAGTTAACGTGTGCTCTGATTCGCCTAAAATAAGTTTGTCCATTTAAATTATGCTAGTCCTCGTCTTCTGCTGTGATTTCCTGCCAAAAAGTAAAACCTTCAGCTTGTAAAAATTGGATAAAATCAGTTCTATTTAGTGAATCCGCCTGTTGGTAATGCCAGTGATGAAAACCTCCGCTAATACTATTTAATTCATTAGATTGTTGAATATTTGATGCTAATAAGGTTTGCACCATTGTTTGTTGTACCTGCTCACTGTGAGTCACTAAACGGATTTCTTTGTGATCGGTAATCGATAAATTAGTTGCCCCTTCATCACTAAAAACAGTAAATGAAACTAAACCATTTTTTAATATGTTTTTCTTGGTGTATTCAAGAAAGGGTTTGATGCTAACCATATTGTTTAATGCAGTATTTGCCCAGAATTGATTGACATCTGTATCTTCCCAAGCATCTGTCACCACAACCCAACACACTTTTATATTTGGTAATGTTGCTGATAATTTAAGAAATAAAGGCAAAATTTGTTCTTGTTCTAAAACCGCATTAATACAGTAGAATTCATCATCTAAATAAGCGTCAAACCCAGCTTGCAAATCCTCTGCATCAAAATCGCCATCTTGCATTGCGCCAACTACACCATCGGCTAATCTCAAGCAAGGTTCTGTGGGGTAGTAGTGCCGCGTTGTTGAAACAAATATGTCTGTGTCTTCTATTTGCTTAAGCTCGTCAGATGATGTATCGAAATCATCAAAGTCATAGAGAGCAATTTCACTACAATATGGATTATCAATACCTTGTTTTTTTGCTGCATTAGCTACCTTGGATAAAGCTATTCCAATATGTTCTGCCCATGTCCAAAAATATTGTAAGAATGATTCAGTATCGGTTTCCTTAGATTCTACTAATACCATATAAAATAAAGGTTTTTGCATTTTATAACGCCCTATTCCTAGATATGACAGACAAGCATACTTTAACGTATTGTCTTAAGCTGTGATCTCTAATTCTTGATCTAAATCTTCACGATAGTATTTTTCAAGTTCGGCTTCACTGACACGAGTTAATGTATCTTTCGGTAAAATAGATAGAATTTCCCAAGCTAAATCCAAAGTTTCTTCAATTGAACGATCTGCTTGTTCGCCTTGTCCGACAAAGCGTTGCTCAAAGCCATCAGCAAATTTTAAATATAATTGATCGCTTTCAGATAATTCTTCCGCGCCAATAATCGACGCTAAATTACGCACATCTAAAGCTTTGGTATACGCAGCATACAATTGATTGGCGATATGCGCATGATCTTCACGGGTGTAATCTTTGCCAATCCCATCTTTCATCAAACGAGACAATGAAGGCGGAATGGTCACAGGTGGATAAATCCCTTGATTATGCAATTCACGGCTTAATACAATTTGGCCTTCCGTAGGAGAATCTGGTAAAT
>JADGDW010000218.1 GCA_016744725.1 Candidatus Albibeggiatoa sp. nov. BB20
TAGTCATTCCACGCATTGCGTGGAACGAGAAAAACTCTATAAACTCTCATCACTGGTATTGTTCAAAACTTTTTTATGAGATTATATTACTGATATTGCTTGTTTTTTATGTAATTAAATTAATCAGGAATCAAGCGATACCGAGTTCCACCGAGATGAATAAATAATGGCCAATTGCCACGCTTTTACAAGATAGCATCAGGTGCATACTCAACTCAGACCAGATGCACCGATTACAACAACAGGCAAAGCATACATACATTCTAAATAAGAAATTTAAGTTTATCTTGCAGCTTTAATGATTTTTTTTGTTAGAATTGAGGTGATTGGATTGCACGATACAAAAATAGGGAAAATGCCATGCCAGAAACGATACCACCAGATAGCGTTGGCATCATCACGCCAAAAACACACCATTTTGCTGAACCTCTCGAACTTAAATGTCAGCGTACTCTACCTCATTATGACATTATTTATGAAACTTACGGTGAGCTAAATGCAGATTGCACCAATGCCATTTTAATCTGCCACGCACTCAGTGGCGACCATCATGCTGCAGGCTATCATAGCGAAGATGATGACAAACCCGGTTGGTGGGATAACCACATTGGGCCGGGGAAACCAATTGATACCAGTCGCTTTTTTGTTGTTTCATTAAATAATTTAGGAGGATGCAAGGGTTCAACTGGGCCTGTCTCCAATAATCCTGTAACAAACAAGCCTTATGGGCCTGATTTTCCATTAATTACAGTTGAAGACTGGGTTAATAGCCAAGCTCGGTTAGCTGATGTTTTAGGAATTAAACAATGGGCTGCGGTTATCGGCGGCAGTTTAGGCGGAATGCAAGCATTGCAATGGGCCATTGATTATCCTGATCGACTACGCTATTGCGTTGTGATTGCCGCTGCGCCAAAATTGTCAGCACAAAATATTGCATTTAATGAAATTGCCCGTACAGCCATTATCACAGACCCTGATTTTCATGAAGGTCATTACTATGAGCATAATACTGTTCCCAAACAAGGTTTAATCTTGGCGCGGATGCTCGGCCATGTTACTTATCTTTCTGATGATTCGATGAAAAGCAAGTTTGGGCGTGAATTGCGTAAAGGTGAACTTAAATTTGGCTTTGATGTCGAATTCCAAGTCGAAAGTTATTTGCGTTACCAAGGTGAAGCCTTCGTCAATCACTTTGATGCGAACACTTACTTATTAATGACCAAAGCATTAGATTATTTTGATCCTTCCAGTCGTCACGATGGAAAATTAATTGATGCTTTGTCTTTAGTTAAGGCGAAATTCTTAGTCATGTCTTTTACTAGCGATTGGCGATTTTCACCCGAACGCTCAGAAGAAATTGTCAAAGCACTCATTGATAACAGAAAGTCCGTTAACTATGTCAAAGTCAAAGCAAATCATGGCCATGACGCATTCCTAATGCCGATTCCACACTATAACAAAGTGTTCAATGCTTATATACAACGGATTGAAATATAAGGAATATTACCATGATTAAATTACGCAGTGATTTGGCTTTAATTAGCGAATGGGTTCAACCAAGGTCGCATATTTTGGATTTGGGTTGTGGTGATGGGATATTGCTTAAACACTTACGTGATACACGTGAAGTTACAGGTTATGGCTTAGAAATTAATGAAGTTCATATCGAAAATTGTGTGGCTGATGGCATCAATGTGATTCATTTCGACTTGGATGATTTGAATAAAGGTCTATGTGATTTTTTACACAGCAGTTTTGATTACGTCGTCATGACACAAGCTTTGCAAACTATTCGTCGTCCTGATTTATTGTTATTAGAAATGTTACGTGTAGGAGGTCAAGGCATTGTAACATTTCCTAATTTTGGACATTGGACATGTCGAGTTTCATTAGGTTTGAGAGGCGTTATGCCCATTTCACCTGCATTGCCTGATGAATGGTATGATACAGAAAATATTCATTTATGTACCATTCGTGATTTTGAAAAATTATGTAATGATTTAGGTATTGAAATCACTCGCCGAGCCGTTGTTGACCCCGATCATCGAACGCGCTTATTAATGAATATTGCGCCCAATTTGTTTGGTGAGATTGCGATTTATCAAATCCAAAAAGGTTGATCGTTCTGGATAGTTAATATAGCTGACGTGGAATTAAGCTGGCCGTTTTTGAAAAAAGCTTGTTTTTATATTTAAACTTTTGATCGAGAATAATTTCTTATTTAACAATGAATGATTCGATTCCATATCAGCTGTAATATACAATCTACTAGCGTTTAATATTCGCGCCAGTGTTGGGAGTATTTTCATTCAAGCCATCGTTTTTTTGTTTTACTGCATCAATAGGGATAAGATGTTCTTTATAAAAACAGTTACTATGATGACTCTAAAAGAAATGCAATCTGTATTCACTATCAGTTAATCAAAAAATCAAATTGACTTGTCTATTTTTTCCGCTAAAGTTTTGATATTTTCTGAGCAACATTACAAGCACCTAATGCAATCACAGCCACATTTAATCAGTATTAGTCTAATTTATATCATGCTGCTCTGGCCATTGCAAAGTGCAGGTATTGATACAACGCCTTCGGCTGCACTGGATAATACACCGCCGCAGATTATGGAAGGTGAGCAGCTAAAAATCACCTTGCAAGAAGATAATAGCGATGAGGCAACAGGCCAACCAACTGCTTATGCTTTTGTTCTCACTGCGTCTGATGCTGAATACGATAAACTCACATGGGCATTAGCGGCTAAAGCTCGACATGGCTCAATCAGTATGACAGGCAGTAATAATGTTCAGACAATTAACTATACTCCTAGCCGACATTATCATGGCACTGACAGCTTTAAAGTCCTAGTATCTGATGTATTTAAAAGTACTGATATTATAGATATTTCTATATTAATCCATCCTGTTAATGATGAGCCTACTTCGCTTGGAACTAAAAATATTGAAGTACCTTATGGCTCGCCCATTCAGGCCTATAGATTAGATAAATACTTTTATGATGTGGACAATGAACGCCATGAAATGACTTATGACGTTGCTGAAAATACACATCCCAATATTGTGCATCCACAGATTAGAAAGAACTTTATAGAATTGACCTATAAACAAAGTGGATACAGCCAAATTGCGATCAAAGCTACTGATCCTGAGGGTTTATATACCAGCACTATGTTTTATATTACGGTTATGCCTGTTGAATCTGAGATTAAATTATTACGCTCCTTTCCTCCTTTAAGTCAAATCTCTCAGCCTGTTGTACTATTTTTCCAAGTAACTAGCCCATCTGGAGTGAATCCCACAGGTTTAGTGACTGTGAGCAATGGTGTGCAAAGTTGCCACTATAAGCTGAAACCAGAAAATAGAGGCAAGGGCTTATGTCGAATCACATTATCTGAATACCAAGACTATATTTTTCATGCAGAATATGCAGGTGATAATAATTTTAGTCCTAGCTCAACTCAACAAGACTTCATTCATAAAGTTCAGCCTAAAGTACTAATTTATCATACAAAACCGCGCAAAGAATATGAATTATCTGAAGATGGAATGGGGGATAGTTACGCTATTTCTTTATCTCAAATACCCACAGCAGCCGTTGAGTTAAGCATTACGCCAGATCAACAATTGAGTATTAATGGTGCGGAGGTGGGGCAAGCCGTCAGCTTTATTTTAGAAGATACACAGCCTGTCAATATCTTCCTTGTACCAACAGATGATGAAATGGTCGAAGGTTGGCATCAAGGAACGGTACAGCATCAGACCCAAAGCAAAGATAGAGATTATCATAATTTAACCTCTGTCCTAAGATTTCCAATACAAGATAATGATGCGGGTATTGTGATTAAACAAACCAATGGCGGAAACCAGCTCATAGAGGAAGAAACAACGGATAGCTATGCTATTTACTTAAGCACTGTGCCGCAAAAGCCTGTTAACATCAAAATCCTGCCTTATGATAATCAAGTCATGGTTTATCCAAATAATTTATTATTTGATACTGAAACTTGGTATCAGGCTCAAAATATACAAATTTCGGCGATTCCAGACAATGAGCTTGAGGGTGAGCACAGTGCAACGCTTTCTCATTTAGTCCGCACTCAAGACATGATTTATGCCAATGAACACCTAGCGTTTAGTGTTGATGGGAAAAATACCAATACAATTGACATCACGATTATAGATAATGATGCAGAACAGCCGCCACTTGCTCCTGATAAGCTGGTTGCAAAAGTATTGGTAGATAATCAAGTGTTACTCAAATGGCAAGATAATAGTGATAATGAAGAACATTTTGTTTTAAAGCGTGATGGGGTTAAATTAGCAGAACTTGCTGAAAATGCACGTGCTTATCAAGATATTGAAGTCCGCTGTAATACCATGTATGCCTATGAGTTATTTAGTGTGAATAAAAAAGGTCGTTCTTTAGAATCGACTAAAAGTTCAGTACAAACTGTCCTATGTTCCGAGCTGAAAGCACCAGATGATTTAGTATCATTTCCTCTTGGTAACCAATATATTAACTTGATTTGGATTGATACCAATAATAGTGAAGATGGCTATATTATTGAGCGTGATGGACAGTTGATAGGAAAAACCACAGCCCATACTGTTGGTTATCGTGATAGCAATTTTACTTGCAGTATGACTTATAATTATACTGTTAAAGCCTATCGTCTCAATGGTAAAGAGTCTCCTCCAGCCCATACCACAATAAGTACTCAGCCTTGTAAAGGTAAATTCACCCTCACGCTCAAAATAGATGGGCATGGCTCAGTTAATGGTTGTACTACAGAGTGTGTGCAGGTTTATCCTGAGAAACAGAGTTTAGATTTCCAAATTAGAGCCTCAAACAACTGGAAATTTGACCACTGGGAAGGGCATTGTGACGTAGCGGAACAACTGGTCATGAATTCAGATAAAATCTGTACTGCTTACTTTATGTCATTATCAGAACTAGAATAATTATATCTCAGTTCCGTGACAGCACTATTTGAAGAGGCTTCTATAGTTTCCAATTTCTCTTATGATATAAGAATACTGGTAGCCCTGTCCAAGATAGTGCTTTAATCTTATTTATTATTGAATAGTGGTTAAAGAATATTTTTGAATACTTTTGTTGTAATGATGAAAAAAGCTCCAAATAGCACCAAGTATGGTTTTCAAGAGATTTAGAGAAGGAAAGTGTTCGAACAAGGTGACCAACCCTATGCCTAAGAGTACAGTTAAATCTCTGAATTGAATAATGTTCTATTCTTAATACAAACTCAATCGGAAAATTGCAACAAAGCATTTTAGAAAATTTAGATAAATATCAGATAATTAACACACTACTCACCATTAGAAAACCAAAAAATTACTGGAAACTAAGTGAAGTCTGAATATGAGATTGAAGTATATAAAAATCAACTCTTACTTGAGATTACCCATTTTTACAAAAACCAACCAGAAGATAGCCAATTACATATCCAAGCATTGATTCGAGTTTTGAAGAAATTAAGTTAAAGCAGCTTCTGAATCAAGTTTTCAGTGCAAAGTTGTTATGGGCTATCAATCGTTTTTCTAACCTTTTCAAATTGATTGATTTGTCAGTTGTTCAGCTTAATGACAAACTAAGCCTAATAAACGCCAATAAATACTTAAAATACTTATGATGAAAATCATTTGATAACATTTCTATAATAATAAAAAAATATAATAAGTCCACCAAGGACTGAGAGAGATTAATAA
>JADGDW010000038.1 GCA_016744725.1 Candidatus Albibeggiatoa sp. nov. BB20
GTTATAAATCTCACCATTAAAAACTATAACATATCTATCATTTTCCATTGGCTGGTTTGCTTTAATATCTAAATCTTGAATTGCTTGCAACTCATGCGGGCGGGGTAAAATAAGATATTGAAATTCGCGGGAAACATCTAATTCAGTTGCAATCCGCATATTTTCTCTTTCAAGCAGATGGTTCACATTATTAAGCTCGTCAAAAGCTAATTCAACTTCAGCGGTTCTGACTTTAACTTTATATTCTAAATTTCTAATAAAATCTTGTAGTTCAACCACCATTTTTTCAAATGAATAAGCCAGAATACTTAGTTCATCGGTATAATTAATATGGATTTTCTTTAAGCTATCAATATATTCAGGTGAAAAGTTTTTTTGCGATAAGTTTTCCACACAACAAGTTAAGGTTTTTAAAGGTAAAGATACGCGATAAGACAGATAATAGCTGGCTAAAATAGAAACGATAACAATCGTAAATAATCCCATAATTTCAACAATTTGAGAACTAAACATGAAGTTTTGTAATACTTTATGCGTAAATTGATTTTGTTTGTCCAAGAGGTTTTGTATACCTGAATAAGAAATATACAAACCTAAATAACCAAGTAATTGAGAATCTGTGTGAAGAGGGGAAATAACGTGATAACCTAGCGCATTTTCCTGAATTAAAATATCGGTTTTTGCTTGAGAAAAATCTAAATAAGAGGATGATTTAGCTTTTGAAAAATAGGCTTGGTTTCGCCTTGTCTCCACACTTAATTTTTTCTGATTATCGAAATTAAATAGAATATTGCCATGATTATCTATAATAACTGCGCTTTCCAAAGAAAACCAACTACCTAATTTCTCAAATAACTCATGAATCGCTAGAGTATCAGAGGCTTGTAAGGCTGGTGCAATATGGCCGCTGATATGTTCTACCGCATTTTTTAACTTCTGCTGCTCAACTAATGTGTACTCTTGACGTGTTTGTAATTTCAACTCATTGGTTAGGTGTTCAATATCCTGGGTAAATAACCATGCTTCAGTAAAAAAGACGGAGACAAGTAAACTAAAATTAATCAGTGTTAAGTACAAAGCATATTTAGTACTGAGTTTCATTGTTGCAACCTCATGTTGGGCTATAAAACACATATTTCTATCATTCATGAAATGAATCATAGATTTGAGAAGTTACCTCGTCGCCAAATAAAAATTGATTAAATAAAACAAACTGAACATTCTAGTAGCTAATATTATGATTTTTGCTAATGCTTTTATCTACGCAGAACGATATAGCATGTTATTTTGCTTTGAGTTGTAAAGCTACTACTATCATTAGGTGAACTCTTTAAATATGATATTTAAGAAATAATATTCAATAATTATGCCTCATGAAAAATTATAAAGGTAGGGAGAATCAATGTGTGCATCAAATGCTAATAAAAGTGCATAAAAAACAGAGCATACTTTAATTATTTAAATTCATGCACTTATACAAAATTATAGACTATTGAATTATCTTCAATAAATGGAGTTTTTTTGAGAAATATACAAGTAATACATTGCTATTAAGTATGATTTTAGAAAATAAGAGAGGATTTTTATTGAAAAAGGCCAGCTTTGAAAGCTGGCCAATTAAAATTTAAAAAGTGAAAATATCGTTAATTGGCTAATGGTTTGTATTTGATTCGGTGTGGTGTATCAGCATCTACACCTAACCGACGCTTACGATCAGCCTCATAATCAGCGTAGTTTCCTTCAAACCAGACCACTTGGCTATCGCCTTCAAACGCTAACATGTGGGTTGCAATTCGGTCTAAGAACCATCTGTCATGCGAAATAACCACAGCGCATCCTGGGAAATTTAATAATGCTTCTTCCAATGCCCGCAAAGTTTCCACATCTAAATCGTTGGTTGGTTCATCGAGCAATAAAACGTTGCCGCCACTGCGTAATAATTTCGCTAAATGCACCCGATTACGTTCACCACCAGATAAGTTTTTAATAAATTTTTGCTGATCTTGGCCTTTAAAATTAAAACGACTAACGTAAGCACGCGACGGGATTTCATATTTACCGACCACAACCATATCTTGTCCATCAGAAATTTCTTCCCATACCGTTCTTTCACCCGCCAAACTATCACGGCTTTGATCTACATGAGCCAATTCAACGGTTTTACCAACGCGAATTTCACCTGCATCAGGCTGTTCTTGACCTGCAAACATACGGAATAACGTGGTTTTACCCGCACCATTCGCACCGATAATGCCCACAATCCCACCGGGTGGTAAATTGAACTCCAAATTATCAACCAACAATTTATCACCAAATGCTTTGCGCAGGCCTTCAACTTCTATCACCATATCGCCTAATCTTGGGCCCGGTGGAATGTAAATTTCTTGGGTTTCATTGCGGATTTGTACATCTTGATTCATTAATTCATCAAAACGAGCCAAACGGGCTTTGCTCTTCGCATGTCGGCCTTTGGCATTACTACGCACCCATTCTAATTCTTGTTTGATTGAACGTTGTCGGGCGGATTCTTGACGCTCTTCTTGAACTAAACGCTGGTCTTTTTGCTCTAACCACGATGTGTAATTGCCTTCCCAAGGAATACCTTGGCCGCGATCTAATTCTAAAATCCAACCTGCAACATTATCTAAGAAATATCTATCATGGGTAACAGCAACCACAGTCCCTTGATATTCTTGTAAAAAGCGTTCTAACCATGCCACTGATTCTGCATCTAAATGGTTGGTTGGCTCATCTAAAAGCAACATGTCTGGCTTGGATAATAACAATTTACACAATGCGACCCGACGTTTTTCACCGCCTGATAATTTGGTCACATCCGCATCCCAAGCAGGTAAACGCAATGAATCAGCGGCTATTTCTAAATGTCTATCTAATTCCCAACCGCCAGCAGACTCAATGGCATCTTGTAATTTACCCTGTTCTTCCATTAAATCATTCATTTCTTCATCGGTCATAGGCTCGGCAAATTTCATGTTAATTTCATCAAACCGAGTCAATAAATCTTTGGTTTCACTCACTGCTTCTTCGACATTACCGCGTACATCTTTTTCCGTATTAAGTTGAGGTTCTTGAGATAAGTAACCCACTTTAATACCTGCTTGGGGACGAGCTTCCCCGTTAAATTCTTTATCCACACCTGCCATGATGCGTAATAAGCTGGATTTACCTGCACCGTTTAAGCCCAGCACACCAATTTTTGCACCGGGGAAAAAAGACAGAGAAATATCTTTAAGAATTTCACGTTTTGGTGGGACAACTTTGCCCACGCGGTTCATTGTGTAAATATATTGCGCCATGTTGCTACTTATCAGTGAGATGTGCGTTAAAAGAACAAAATCTAAAATATGTATTTTAAGGGAGCTAAATATACAAAAGGCTTAACAAATAAGCAAATTATAGTGCTTTAAATTTGTCATGGTTTTCCAATGCGCATCATTCCGCTTAAGGTTTCTGCTAAACTACTGCCCAATTTCTTACCGCCATTTTCTGGATAACAACATGTCACAGGCCTTTAAATTACTTATTTTTGATTGGGATGGGACTTTGATGGATTCCCAAGCTCTTATTGTTGATTGTTTTAAAATTGCTATCGCTGAGCTGGGCTTACAGCCCCGTAGTGCATACGAAATCAAACAAGTTGTGGGTCTTGGATTATATGAAGGATTTGAGGCATTATGTTCTGATGGCAGTGCCGCTCTGTTAAAACAAGGGGTGAACATTTACCGAGAGAATTATTTTTCTAGTATGGCAAAACCAACGCCTTTGTTTCATAAAGCGGATGAAGTATTACAAAGCCTCTATGATGCAGGTTATCAAATGGCTGTTGCTACAGGTAAAGGTCGGCGCGGTTTAAATGATGCATTAGATAAAACAGGCTTACGCGATTTATTCCATAGTACGCGCTGTGCTGAAGAAACCACATCAAAGCCCAATCCACAAATGTTGTATGAAATCTTAGAAGAATTAGATACTGACGCGAGTCAAGCGGTGATGATTGGTGATAGCTTGTTTGATTTGGAAATGGCAAATAATGCAGATATGGCCAGTATTGCAGTTTCTTATGGTTTGCAGGAAAAACAGCGTTTACTCAGTTGCAACCCGTTAACCTGTTTGGATGATGTTACAGAATTGCCTACATGGTTAGACAGCTAATTCAAGAGCGATTCCAAAGTTGTTAGAACGGTTAGATATAACAGGTGCTGTGATTACGATGGATGCAATGGGATGTCAAACGGTTATTGCGGAACAAATCATTGATAGAAAAGCAGATTATAGTCAATTCTATCTTGGGTGTGAGGACTGGCAGTCCTGTTATTATTTAAATATCAATCAGTTTTAAAATCTAGGACTGCCAGTCCTGTATCACTTTAAAATAAAACGACTATATATTCAAACTGGATTTAATGAACCCATACCAGAAGCTGTTGTTTGAGTTGAATTTGTGGCTGGTCTAGCTTGTTGCCACGTTTGAAGCCATGCTTGTTTCCATTGCGCTAAATTAAACTCAGATTGCTCAGCATATAAGGCTTTTTCCAAGGTTCTGAGCATATCAGCCAAAGCTTCGCCTTGAGTTAACTGCTGCTGCATCACCTGACCAATATGACTTAATGCGCTATTTTTTGATAACTGCCATTGTTCATGCGCGAATTGCTGCAATAATTGCTGAATTTGCAATGCAGTCAATGCAGTGGACAGTTGTTGTTTAAATTGTTTTTTAGACAAAGCATGATGATCTGATTGCGTTGGTTTTACTTGGTTTTTGACTTCAGTTTGTTTCCACCATGATTGGAACAATGCAATGATTAAAGCCATAACCGAACCTCCTAAAAGACTCAATTGTATTTTGCTCAATTTGTGTACTTGCTGCACTTGCACAATAGTCTGAGTTGTAACAGGCATTTGCTGTTGTATTGCCATTGGATTGACAATGGCTTGAGGACTTGGAATCGCATTTGGATTTGCTTGTACAGTCAAAGCCTGCGCAGGAATTTCAACTGATGTTATTTGTTTCTCATTAATATCCCACCAAAGTATACGCAATTTAGGAATCGTTATTTCGCCAACTTGTAACGGAATAATACTCAAGGTTTGGGTGATATAATTGGCAGGAATCCGAGTGTTAGCCAATAGCTTACGCTCACTCTCAGGTTTAGAATGACGAATTCGAAAATCATCATTGCCTGTTATTAGCTGCTCTAAATCGGGAAAAGGCTGGCCACCCATACCTGTAGCAATAATTTTGATCGTGCGAATTAACGGTACACCGACGGTCACTGCTTGCTCAATATCACTTTCCCAAGTTGCGTCTATTTTTAAATTTAATAATGGTAACCACGTTTGCATTTGGCTAGGTTTTGGCATTTGAACATTCAATGACACGGGTTTTGCAGCAATAGTTACTTGACGATATGCGTTGAAACTAAACAAACCACCATATTGACCACTTTGATTATTATCATCCAATTTAGAAGCCCGCATTTTAATGATACCCAAATCAATTGCGCCACTTTGCATTGGTGTTAGCAAGTATTCAATTTCATGCACAATTGTGCTACGTCCATTAACCACTTCTTTTTTCGCAGACATATTGGTGAGCTGCTCTACAACAACACCGCTGTTTGGCATCATCGGTTCAGGATTGCGCAAATCACCTAAATGTGATAAACGTAATTTAATATGCACAGGTTCATACAAATAAGGTTGCGGATTAGAGACTTCCACTTGCAATTCTGTACCATCTTGGCGTGGCGCACCTGCTTGAGTGACTTGTAGTTTCAATGGTTGGGTGCTTAATACACCTGCGGTTGTGTTCAAACGAATCGAAGGAATGCTTAATTCACCTCGTTTCAATGGTTCAATTTTATAAATCCAAGTAATTTCTTGGCTGCGATGGCCATTGATAATTTTAGTGGACTGGCTGGTGTTGCGGCTATAAATATTAAAATCATCTTGTAAAACACTAATATCAGGCTCTGTGCTCACACGATCACTGGGTTGTGACAAGGTGACGTATAAGTCAATTGTTTCCCCAATCCCTATTTGATATTGGCTTAAACGCGCGTCTAATTGTGCTGCTGCAAATACACTATTTGAACATAAAATCATGGTGATAAAAGCTAAAAATCGCATTCTTTATCCTTCAAAAATGTTTAAAGATGGACTGTCCTAATAAACGATTAAAATACAGTATGATGTAAAACTGAGAACGATTAGCTCTGCAAGTCATTATATTTCCATTTTCTTAGGGTATGAATGATTGTGATGGTTTTCAATGGCAGGATAAATTTGACAGCTCAAATAGGAATGACTATCATCATTGTTTGAGAATAATTCTCATGGCATTCAGGGAAACACAATGGATTTACGTCAGCTCAAAGCCTATCTTATCGAACATAAACAAGCAACATTAACTGATTTAGCCCATCATTTTCGCACTGAACCACCGTTAGTGCAAACTCTGTTAGAACACTGGATACGCAAAGGGAAAGTGCAGCATACGCATATTGATGAATGTGCTAAAGGTTGTTGCCGAGGTGGTAGTGATTTAGAAGTTTATCGTTGGATTGATGGAAAACCCTTAATCAGTAACATCAGTATTCCTGTTGTACAGCAGAATTAAACCTATTTTAGGATGAATCTATAAATCTAAATTATTTTGAAATTGATTTTAAATTCATCCCGTTGATTCATTAATCAATAAGTTGCAAGTTAATATCGCGCAACTGCATTTGAGTGATTGTTAGCTTTCTGAGTTTGATATGACCTTTCACATTAAAGGCTTTTAATAATTCTAAAGGCAATAAGGGTTGAGATGATTTTTGATTAGGATTGGCTGGTGGCATGTAACCGTCAGCGTCAAGCTTATCCGCTTCTAAACTCAAAGAAAGAACAGGATTAGCAAAATCACGCAGTGCAACTTTGCCTTTGATTTGAGTTTGATCGAGTTTAATTGCTAAATTTTGCAATTCAATATGTTGTAAATCACCTTTTACATCTGTGCTTAAATCTAGTTGGGTCAATGCCTTTTTATCTACGGTTTTTTGTTCAGGCAATTTCAATATTTGTAGCCATTGTTTCAGATTGAAATCCGTTAATTTAAGCTGACTGGAAAATTCAGGTTTAGAAAAATGTTCTAGTTTTAGTTGATTAAGTTGTAATTTTGCATCTAATACCTGTAAATCTAACTTTTCTATCTCAGCTCGTTGTTTAATTAGGTCTAATTTTGCATGGGGAATATGAATAGGATATTGGTCAAATTGTGCGTTTATCTCACTAAACAGGATTTTTTCAGGCGTAGCTTGTAGGTTGAATTTTATTTTTGTTGATTTTATTGGGAATGGTAGTGTGTATTGTTTCAATAATTCATCAAGTTGAGATTGTTGAATATCTACTGATCCTGTTAACTCAGGTGTAGATAAAATATTACTGGCATTAAATTGAGCTTTAATCGTGGCTTTTAACGTCTGAATAATGACCTCAGGAATATCTAATATTTGCTGATTTAAATCTAACTTTCCATGCGCTAAAGCCAACTGTACATTATCTGGTAGCAACTTAGAATCGATGTTTAATTGTAGATTTTCAAACTGAAATAATTGCTGATTAAGATTAGGAGTCACTGCGGTTTGTAATTGTATTTTAGCAGCCTGTTCCAATTGACTGGCATTGACTAAAGTCTCTAATTTTACTTGCATAGTTTGGTCAAGTGTAATCGCTGAAGTTTCTAAATTGACATTTTGCAACGCATAGCTAGTTTGCAGTTTTTCATCAAAAAACATAATATAGCTGTTATTTAAACTTAAGCCTTCTATTTTTAAATTTTCAAGATAAACATTTTGTTGGTTTTCATCTGTACCACTTGAGTCTTGTTCAGTACTTTTTGTTTGAGCTAAGTCCTGCCAATTATTTGAGCCATCCGCACGCTGAATAAGCAATAACTGTAAATCATCAACTTGAATTTGCCCAATTTGAATTTGCTGACTGAACAATGGCAATAATTTAACTTTGAGTTGGACTTGTTGAATTGCAGCAAAAGGCTGTTGTTGAAACTCATCAGGATTATTCAGTGTAGTACTGCCCAGTTTTAAGCCTAACCAAGGGAAAAAGCTCAGTTGGATATCACCTTCAATGCTCAGTTTGCGTCCTATGTTTTGCTCAACCAGCTCTATAATCTGCGGCTTGTATTGGTTTGGATCAACCCATTGTGTAATTGCAATAATGGCCAAACTGATGACTAATAATAGTGAGGCGAGAATGCCTAAACCGATTTTAAGCCATTTCATAATGTACCTTCAGGATAAGACAATATTTTATGTAGTATAGCACTCAGCCAAAATGAAATAACCCCCTGAAACCTAAGCTCCAGAGGGTTATTAACTAACAGACTACTATAGAGACTGTATTAAATGAAGTATCTGCAATTAGTCGGCATCAACTACTTCACCTTGATATAAATCAATTACAGAAGGTGCAATACCGTCAATTGCTAAGTCACAAGTTTCTACTTCAGGGTCACATTTTTCGTCGCCATCATCTAATTGGCCATCGTCTTCAACTGGGAAGCAAATTTCTTCATACATATTTTCGCTTAAAGTAAAGACACTTGTTGTTGCAACACCATCATCAGCATCGCCTGCATCTTGTAAAGCATTCCAAGCATCTTGCTCAATCAACCCTGTGAAGTAGCCAGTACCACCTAATTCAAAGTCACTGTGACGGTGGAATGTTAATATCACTTTACCATCTTCATTAGTCGTGCCACTAGCACCTACAACCGAACTACCATTTTCGCGGAATAGTTCAACATCCCAACCACTTAATAAAGTTTCACCTTCGTTAACGATGCCATCATTATTATTGTCAAAGTAAACACAAACATCAACGAATGGGGTTTGAATCACACCCATATCTTCATAATGGCTGTCATTGTCAACAGTGATTGTTTCAGAAATGCCTGCTTCAATTGAAGGTTCATCACCATTAGTGTCTAACCATGTATCTTGTAAATCATAAGTAACAGTATAATCACCATTAGGTACGTTGTTGAAGAATACTAAACCATTTTCATCAGTTGTTGCCGTTTTAATCACGTTGCCATCGCTATCACGTAATTTAACTGTCCAACCTTCTAAGTCTTCTTCACCTTCATTCGCACCAGCATCTTCGCCGTTAATATCACGGTCGTGGAAGATATTGACGGTGATAGAACCTTCAGCTACTTGCCAGACAGTTGTAATGTCTGCTGAAGTGACACCTTCTTGACTATCCGCTAATAATAATTTTTGTCTTTCCAAATCAAGGGCATGGAAAATAACACCTGCTGGCATTGTATAGCTTGCAGTTGCTTCAACAGTTGCAGTACCTGCACCACTAGCTTCAACTGTAAACGTTGCTTCACCAAATTCATCAGTCATAACCGTTGTTGTGCTTAATGCACCGAAATCAGTTGATAATGTCACTTCCTCATTCTCAACAGGTTGATTACCACGAGTTGCAGATATAGTATAAGTAACTGTTCCACCCTCATAAGCGATAACTGTATCCGTAGACACACTTAAAATAAGAGGCTCTTCATAGGTAGAGCAGTCAGCATTTGCTTCCACATCAGCAACAATTGCATCAGTACGATTAGCAACACTAACAGGAACTGAAGTATCAAAACCATCAGCTAAATACCAAACTGCCGCTTGGCGTGCCGCCGCTTCAGCAGCAGTAAGACCACTAAATTCAGCGGGATAGTTAGTTACTAAATACTTCAAATTACAACTCATTTCTTCGTTACTGGTTTCATAAGTTTCACCAACAGAAGTTGGATGTTGTAAATCCGTACAAAAAGTACCTGCTGTGCTAATTAAGTTGCCATCGTTATCGTATAAACCTAATTTAATGACACCAGCCCAACTGGAATGTGATTCACCATGCAATGTACCTAATACTGATTGGCCTGCTGAGGTACCAGTAATTTTTGCATTATAGTCGCCAGAACTATCACTAGAAGCTGTACCACCTTCAACGAAAGATGCGTGGGTAACACCTGTAAAGCCGAAAGTTAAAAGAGCTGCTAGAACGGAAGCTCTAAGTTTAGTATTAACGCGAGACATGTTACGCTCCTTGGTTAAACTGTGTAAATTTAAATAGCTAATTTTGTATGTAGACTAAAAAATTGAGCATACCGAACAGTTTTTAATTGCGGTTTACACAGAAATAATTTTTATTTCAAGATATTAAGAATGAAAACAACTGTGGCAATTTTAGCTTGTTTCTTAAAAATTTTCTAGTCTAGTCAGTATAAACTTGCAGACGGACAAATGGCACAAATCAAGCCGTGTTGTGCTTAAAAAATTAAAGAATTTTATTTTGTAGTGTTTTGCTACTTTTTTCTATACTTCTATTTATAGCGCAAATTTGACTACAGGTAACTCTTATCCTTGATAACAGGTCTTAAATAATAGATAGCAGGCTTGATTTTTTTCGATATAAAAATTATGACAAAAGGGTGACAAAACAATAAAATTTAATAATTTAAAATATTTTTTATATCCAGTATATTCATTGGTTTACTTTTTATAAGACTTACTTGTATTTTACAACTAAGATGCGATATTTTTCACACTCAATGTAGACGAATATTATATTAAAAATCAAACTGCCCCCAAGCTACAATCATAAAAAATAGGCAATAATTATTCCGTTATGACCTTAAACATTTTACTGTTCTGTTCAATTCAAATCACCTCAAGTTTGCAAGTTCACTTGTTCCGTTCTTGATTTTATCTGCTATATCACGTTTAATTGATTGCATTTTCAGATAGCAATTTAAATAAAGGATGACCTATGATTGCAGCGCATGGACTGTTTGAAACGGCACAACAATATATTCCAGGTGGTGTGAATTCCCCTGTCAGAGCATTTAAAGGTGTTGGTGGTGATCCCGTATTTATCCAACGGGCGGAAGCGGCTTATTTATATGATAGTGAAGGCAAACGCTATATTGATTATGTTGGTTCATGGGGGCCTATGGTCGCAGGTCATGCTCACCCTAAAGTCATTTCCACAGTACAAGAAGCGGTTAAAAATGGCTTGAGCTACGGTGCGCCTACAGAAATTGAGACGCAAGCAGCCGCAAAAGTATGTGAGCTTGTGCCATCAATCGATTTAGTGCGTATGGTGAACTCTGGTACGGAAGCAACAATGACCGCAATTCGGTTAGCACGTGGTTATACGGGTCGAGATAAAATTGTAAAATTTTCTGGCTGTTACCATGGCCATGTTGATTCATTATTGGTTAAAGCAGGTTCAGGCGTATTGACTCTCGGATTGCCAAATAGTCCCGGTGTGCCCGCATCACTTGCCGAACATACATTGACTTTAGATTACAATGATATTGAACAAGTTAAAACTATTTTTGCTGAAATGGGTGAACAAATTGCAGCAATCATAGTTGAGCCTGTCGCAGGTAATATGAACTGTATTTTACCACAAGATGGTTTTTTACAAGGTTTACGAGCGGTTTGCGATCAATATGGTAGTGTCCTTATTTTTGATGAAGTCATGACAGGATTTCGAGTTGCATTAGGTGGGGCACAAAGTTTGTTCAATGTGACACCTGATTTGACCTGCTTGGGTAAAGTAATCGGTGGTGGTATGCCTGTGGGTGCATTTGGTGGCAAAAGAGAAATTATGCAACATATTGCGCCATTAGGTGCTGTGTATCAAGCGGGTACATTATCAGGCAATCCCATTGCGATGGCTGCAGGATTAGCAACTTTAGAGATTATCAGTCAACCAGATTTTTTCACAGATTTAACTCAAAAAACAGCAGGCTTTGTACAATCAATGCTAGAACGTGCGCAAAAAAATAATATTCCTATGACAGGTGTATCCATCGGTGGCATGATGGGTTTATTTTTCACTGAGGCCGTTGCTGTAACTAATTTTAACCAAGCTATGCAATGTGATGTCGAACGGTTTAAAATATTTTTCCATGCGATGCTTGATAAAGGTATTTATCTTGCGCCATCTGCATTTGAGGCAGGTTTTATTTCTTCTGCTCACAGTGAAGCTGATATTGAACAAACATTAGATGCGGCAGAGGCTGTATTTAAAATACTTTAATATTTTATTTAAGTATTATCAACCCATCTTACGCATGTAGGGTGGGTAGAATGAATTGTATTTTTTCATCATTAGACATTGGCGAATACATTATCATGCAGTGTCTTAATACATTCTTAAATATCAATCAATTATAAGCATTTCTCATTCTTCTGTTGATTGCAAATAATTAAACTTATCTGATGGAATTGAGATATTTTTAATATTTTTAAAGATTTTATTATCCCAATAAATTCAATAACCAAGGTAAAATAAGGGCGGTGATAAATGTTGATAATGCCATCGCTAACCCTGAAAATGCACCCATCTCTGAATTAACTTGAAAGGCACGCGCTGTTCCAATTCCATGTGCCGTCACACCCATTGCAATGCCTTTGACACTTTCATCTTTAATCCGCATCAATGCAAATAGTTTCGTACCAAAAACTGCCCCGATAATACCTGTTGTCACGACCATGGCAGCGGTTAATGAAGGAATCCCACCGACTTTTTCCGCAATACCCATTGCAACAGGCGCAGTCACGGATTTGGGAGCTAACGACAATTGAATCGCGGTACTTGCCCCAAAAAATCTTGCAATTAAAACCGAACTTAATGCACCTAAGATCGCGCCCATAACCAATGCAATTGAAACAGGCAGCCAAATTTTTCTTAATTTAGGTAATTGTTTATACAAAGGTATTGCAAGAGCAACCGTTGCTGGACCTAATAAGAAATGGATGAATTGACCACCTTCAAAATAAGCTGCATAAGAAGTATTTGTCAGGGTTAAAAAGCTAATCAATATCAAAACGGCAACCGCAACAGGATGTAACAATGAATTTGAATTAGTGTAAGTATACAAACGATGAGCGATGCCATACGCAATCAAGGTTATGGTTAAACCTGTCAATGGCTCAGCTGAGAGATAAACCCAAATGGTGGCTAAATTAGGTTCTGTCATTGACTTGAATCCTTAGTAAATAGCTTTAAGCTAAGTACCATGATTGCAGCAGTCATTACCATGGTAAAAACCGTGCTAAGTATCAGTGTCATTACAATCGGCAGCCATTGGTTTGCTATCAGCTCAAAATGTGCCATTAGTCCAACACCCGCAGGTATGAATAATAGTGATAGATGCCCCAATAAGGTTGAGGAAGAAATATCTAGGGAAATTGGAACATGCGCTCTTAACAATAATGTCAACAGTAGCAATATCATACCGACAACAGGACCAGGTATCGGCAAACCTAAAAACAATACAAAGAACTCCCCAATCAACTGATAAATCAGCAGAATAGTAATACCATGTATAAAATCCATCTATTTAATTTCACTCAATAATTTTGAAATCATGCCTTCAGCTTGACTTAAATAGCCGCCACCAAACAGATTTAAATGGTTCAAAATATGATATAAATTATACAGAATCTTGCGGGTAGGATAGCCAACATCTAATGGCCATTGATCTTGGTAGGCTGCATAAAAATCGCTAGGGAAACCACCAAATAATTCAGTCATCGCAATATCCGTTTCACGGTCGCCATAATAGATGGCAGGGTCAAAAATCACGGGTTGGCCATCCACATCAACTGCGTAATTACCTGACCATAAATCACCATGTAATAGGGAAGGCGAGGGGGAGTAATCGGTAAAAAATACGCCAATTTCATCTAATAATTTTTCGCCATGGGTTTGCAAATTACCGCTATAACCCTTGTGGGAGGCTAACTCTAATTGATAGGCTAAACGTTGTTTTTGCCAAAATGTAGCCCAGTCATTTTCCTGTGTATTTTTCTGGGGAGTTGAGCCAATATAATTATCTCGATACCAACCGTAAGGTGTGCGCATCACTTGATGTAAAACGGCGAGTTGATGACCTAATTGAATTCCTGCATTACGTGCATCACCCGGCATTGCGATATACTCAGTCACTAAATAGGCATGAGTTTGAGTCGAACCCCAACAGATCGGTACTGGCACTTTGATAACCGCAGGCTGTGCCAATTCGGCCAAACTGGCGGCCTCAGACTCAAACATTTCATACGCACTGGGCTGATTGATTTTAACAAAGTAATTCTGCCCTAAGCCTTCGATGCGAAAAGCTTGATTGATACATCCACCTGAGATGGAATAATGCGTTTGCACCTGAAAGTCTTGGTCTGTCGTCTCAGTAATGTGTTTTGCAATGGTTTGCCAATCAATACTTGTCTGCAACATAAAGCCTATCCTGTGAGCGAGCGTAACAACCTGACATAAAATGAGCTAAAGTGACCTTTCAACTGTCCCATAAAAAAAGCATGTGATGCTAACAATTCTAAGATTTTAAATTTATCTTGCATCATCTACTAGAATTGATAAATCTTTCGTTTGCATCCAAAACAGAGAAGCTATTATTTTATACATTTAATGGGGGAGGTAATAGTGGCCGATTGTAACATAAATGCTGACAACAGCGATTGAATTGATGTTTAGCAAGTTTATTGAGTGTAGAATGTGAGTAAGGTATAGAATTGGAGCACGTAGATGAATCAGCTCAGTTTGCTTAAAAGTCAGCGTTTTTTCCCTTTATTTTTAACCCAATGTCTTGGTGCATTCAACGATAATATATATAAAAACTCACTGGTTATTCTAATTATTTTTCAAGGTGATATGTTGTATAACATTCCAACCACTCAACTTGTTACTATGAGTGCAGGTCTTTTCATTTTGCCTTTTTTCCTATTTTCAGCCACTGCGGGACAGCTTGCCGATAAATATGAAAAAGCGTGGGTAATTCAGCAAACTAAACGACTAGAAATCGTCATTATGTCACTGTCATTCATAGGGTTTTACACGCACAATATTGGCTTTTTGATCGTACTGTTGTTTTTAATGGGAATGCAGTCTGCTTTATTTAGTCCTATAAAATACGCTATTTTACCACAACAATTGCAAAAAGAAGAGTTAATGGCAGGAAATGGCTTGCTGAGCATGGGAGGCTTTTTAGCTATTTTGCTGGGCACAATTTTAGGTGGTATTTTAATTTCAATTGCAGATTATGGCGCGTTATTGGTGTCAGGTATTGTGTTTGTGGTTGCAATTTTAGGTTATATGACAAGCTTATACATTCCTAAGGCAGCTGCACCTGATGCGGATATAAAGTTGAATTGGAATATTTTCACTCAAACTTGGCGGACTTTTCAATTTGCATTAGAGCGCAAAGATGTGTTTATCGCCATTATTACCGCATCATGGTTTTGGTTTGTAGGCTCAACATTTTTATCTCAAGTACCTGCTTACGCTAAATATGTTTTAGGCAGCAATAATGAAGTCATCACTTTACTTTTGTTTATGTTTTCTTTTGGGATTGGCTTAGGTTCGATATTATGTGAAAAATTATCTAAGGGGCGTATTGAATTGGGTTTAGTTGTTGTTGGGACAATCGGCTTAATATTGTTCCCAATTGACCTCTATTTTGCGAGCCAGCCGTTTGTTAGCTTACGTTTATCTGCTGGTGAGCTCGGTTTATGGCAATTTTTGGCTTTAGATGGCAGTTGGCGTGTATTGTTAGACCTCGCATTAATTGGACTGTTTGGCGGCATTTATATTGTGCCCTTAAACACAACCGTACAACAAAGGAGTAATCCTAAGTTTCGAGCTCGAATTATTTCAGGCGCGAATATCTGCAATGCCTTATTTATGGTAGCATCCGCGATTAGTATTGTTGTACTGCTTGGTTTTGGATTTACTATTCCACAAATTCTATTGTCTCAAGCGGTCTTTACTTTACTGATTGTTGGGGTTTTGTTTTTCATTATGCCCGAATTTATTTTAAGCTTTTTAGCATGGACTGGTATTCAGAGCAGAAAATAAGAATAAATACAGTTTAACTCTCTATTTCTTTTTTAGCTAAAATGTAACAAGATGCTCCTATTTAGATTCATAATTGATAGTTAAAATAGATAGCTTATAACAAGGAATGCTTGGTAGGATTAAACCACGCGCATAGGATTTGCATACAAGGTCAGTAAAGACAATCAATAATACTGTGGAAATCAGTTATATTCATCATATCTAAATTATACTATTTATATGATACAATTCAGCACTAAATGTAATCATAGCAATGACATCTTATGCACTTTTTCACCTAAAACTCAAGGCAGGCGATAAGTTGTTTGCACTGTTACCATCTTTTTCCAACTATAAAATTATAGCTATGGTTGCTTGCTTTGTGCTATTGTTTGGCACTACTTATCAAGTAGTTCAGGCAAAACCTCCAAGTGAATACCAGCTAAAAGCTGCATTTTTATATAATGTTGCTCGCATGGTAGATTGGCCAAAAGCAGATAGAAAAAAACCATTGATTGTTTGCTTAATGGGAAAAGACCCGTTTGGAGACGCTTTGAACTCTATTAAGAAAAAAAAGGTCAAAAAACGTCCACTTGAGTTTATGATGAACATCACACTCAGTGATATTTCACAATGTAACATTTTATTTGTAACCCAAGCTGCTCAAGATTTATTGACAAATATACTCCCTAACACAGAGAATCAACACATCTTAACTGTTGGTGATGTACCCGAGTTTGCAAAGCAAGGTGGCATGGTAAATTTGCTCAAGAATGGGGAGCGAGTTGCTATCGAAATTAACCTAAAAGCCGTCAAAGCATCCAATATTGTCATTAGTTCTAGGCTATTAACATTAGCAAAAATTGTTGACGAGTAACGCCACAGGAACAGTCTTTAAATGAGAGCCTTCCGTGACATTTCGATCAAAAGTAAACTTAGTACCATCATCCTAGCGACCAGTGCTATTGTTTTACTATTGGCTTCAAGTGCATTTGTAACCAACGAATTATTTAGCTTACGTCGAACGATTGTGGCAGATTTGTTTACAGTTGCCGATATTATTGGTTTAAACAGTAGTGGCGCATTATTGTTTTATGATGCCAGCAGTGCTGAGGAAAATCTAACAGCATTGACAGCTAAGCCACATATCTTACGCGCACATCTCTTTACCAAAGATGGCACTTTGTTCGCCAGCTATTTCCGCAAAGATTTATCCAATCAAGAACCACGATACCCTTCTGTTTGGGGCTACTATGCTAAAAATAGTCCTGAAGCCATTACCGAAGATAAGCCTATTAAAGACAGCAGCTTCTTTCATAGCCGCGACATCGAAGTGTTTAAGAATATTAACTTTGATGATGAATTCATTGGGATTATTTATGTTCAATCGGATTTAGATGAATTAGAGGAAAGCTTATTTTTAGCTGCGGCCATAGTCTTTTCAATTATGCTTGCTTCTATGTTGCTGGCTTATATTCTTGCTTCAACGCTACAGAGTTTTATCAGTCAACCTATCTACAGCTTATTGACAACGATGAAAAAGGTATCTAAGAACAAAAATTATTCGATTCGGGAAGTGAAGTTAGGTAATGATGAATTAGGCAGTTTGGTTGACGGCTTTAATGAGATGCTTTCCCAAGTTGAACAACGTGATTTAGAGCTAAAACAATATCGAGTGCATTTAGAAGAAAAAGTACAACAACGGACTTCAGAACTCGCTGAGGCGAGAGATCAAGCATTGGCAGCCAATAAGGCCAAGAGCGTATTTTTAGCCAATATGTCACATGAAATTCGCACACCAATGAATGCGGTATTGGGTTATGCGCAGATATTACAGCGCGATTCAGATTTAACCAAATATCAACGCGATGCACTGCAAATTGTTGAAACCAGTGGCAATCATTTACTTGGTTTAATTAATGATATTTTGGATATTTCTAAGATTGAAGCGGGTGCAATGGAAATTCGTAATGAGAATTTTTACTTAGATGAATTAGTTGATGGCATTTCAGCTATGTTTAAAATCCGTTGTGAGCAAAAGCGTTTAGGCTGGCATGTTGAAAACGAGGTCTATGAAAAAATAACAGTTTATGGTGACCAAGGTAAATTACGTCAAATATTGATTAATTTGCTAGGTAATGCAGTGAAATTTACTGAAAAAGGTCAAGTTGTATTACGCGTTTCTCCTGGAAATAAACCAGATGCTTATCGTTTTGATGTGCTTGACACTGGCCGTGGTATTGCCGCCGAGGATCAAGGGCGCATTTTTGAGCCATTTCAACAAGAAACTTCAGGTTATGATAAAGGGGGGACAGGTTTAGGTCTAGCTATTACTAAACGACAAATTGAATTGATGGATGGTAAACTGAGTTTAAAATCGGACTTAGGTGATGGTTCTGTATTCACTGCCATCTTGCCATTTCCAAAAGGCGATGGCGAAGTTGAATTTCATGGTAATTACCAGCAAGTGGCACGCGTGGCTGATGATTATCAGATTTTAGCCGTTGTTGTAGATGATGTGGAAGAAAATCGTGATATTTTGGCGCATGTGCTACGAGATATTGGTATCGACACTATTGAAGCGCATAATGGTCAAGAATGTATTGATATTTTAAAACAGCAAGATGTGGATATTGTATTTACGGATATCAGAATGCCTGTCATGGGTGGCGAAGAAATGATTATATATATCCGTCAGAATTTAAAATTGGATATACCTTGTATTGCGATTTCGGCTTCTACATTAGCACATCAAACTAAAGGAATGTTGGACTCTGGGTTTAATCACTTTATTTCAAAACCGTTCCGTTTTGAAGCTATTTATGAATGTTTGGAAAAGCAGCTGAATCTTGAGTTTATCTATAGAGATAAGACGGATTCCAACTCTAGTGGTAATGACAGTTTGGCTATCACTCAAGTACAATTGTCCGAAGAGCTATATGCACGCTTGTATGAAGCTGCGAAATTGAATGATTTAACTGAATTAGATGAACTTATTACAGGCTTAAAAGCAAGTGCAACAACCCAAGCATTTGGTGAGCGATTAAGTGATTTGTTGGATGATTATAATATAGAAAGCATTTTAGAAATTTTGGATGAGCTGAAGCAGCAAGAATATCCTGAACAGCTTGAAACCCAGGCCAATGAATCTTGTTTAGAAATGTCCAAAACAGATTTAACTCGTTTAGAAAATGCAGTTAAATTAAATGATATTTCTGAATTGGAAGATATTTTAGTTGAATTACAGCAACATAAAAATAAAGCATTGCGCGATTTTGCTTTGCGTATGGACAGCTTATTATCTAATTATGATATTGAAGGGATTGAAGAATATTTGTTAAATGTACAATGTATTAATGCTTCAGATGACTAATGTGAAACTAAAAAATTGGTTTTCTAAAATGATGGACATATACTGTTAAAACATTGAACTCGATGAATATATTATCACGCACTGTATTGCGCATAGATTTTTATAATTGCCAACAGTCAAGCCAACCGCATCACTTCGGTTAATAAATCTAATGCTTTTCTGATGTGTTTTTCGTCAATGCATTGTGTATCCATTTCCACACAACACTTCTAGGCATAATGACTCCCTTAGAGACATAGGTTAATACAAAAGGGTCTTGTAGTGTCCATTCCATATTATTAGATGCGCTATATTGCCCACACCATAAAATAACATCCCCTATCATCAAACATTCCGTTTCATCAGGTAGTAAAATTTGTTCCTCACCACGTATCAACATCAATGCAATACAGGCTAGATTATATTCTCTATCTTTAGGGTCGCGTATCAATGTCTGAATATTAGCAGGCTGACCTTGTTGTAATGTTTGATACAGTGCAGGGGCGTGCTGCTCATTTATCACCGTTTCCCATACAGTTGGTGAAGCATGTTCAGGAATTACCCCTATCATGCGACTTATCACATAGTTAGCCCAATGATTACCACGCAATTTAGAGGCTCGAATAAAATCGGCTAGTAACGGTGACATCAATAGAATCCGAATATGGTCGGCAATAATTTGGCTGGCTTGCATCACAATTTCAGCTTGAACCGCATCAAAAATCACCTGATTAGCTTCATTATTTTGACGGATAATGACATATAAATTAGGATTAAGTTGTCGTGCAGCCATCACAATGGCCAAATTGTGCATATCATCATTCGTCCCTGCGACAATACCCACCGCTTGTTCAATATGTGCAGCGTGCAATACTTCAGGTTCCATGCCTAAGCCTACGACATACTCTTCTCTGGGATAGCCTGTTTCACTTAAATTATTTTCAACAATCACAATCCGAATATTAATTTCTTGTTCCAATTGTTTGCGCACCGCTTGGCCAAAACGTCCATAACCACATAAAATCCATAAACCATGCTGTGGTGGACTGAGCAATTTATCATTCAAAGGAATGTCTCGTTTTCCTATTAACCATTCTCGTAGTAAAAATAAGCTGGGAGAATGCAAAATAATATGCAGTAAACGAGCAAAAATATTAAAGGGATTGATAATGAAATCAGCTTCAAAGGTGGCCATGTTGACAGCAACCTCATTGGAATCAACACGGCAAATCACAGGTAGTTGGGGATTGAGCAATTTTGCAGTAATCGCAATATTTAAATTAATACTGTTATCATTGGTAATTGCAACCACTGCGGCACAACGTGGATTACGTAAACCCCCTTCAAGTAAATGCATAGGCTTACTCGCATCAGCACAGAGCTTTGGTACATAAACAGGATAATTTTCCATGATTAAGCTATTAATTCGATCTTGATTTTTCTCAATCACAACGGCGCGTAAAAAACGCTCTTCCAAAGAACTCACCAAGGCTCGCCCCGTATCGCCATAGCCGCAAATCAAATAAAAAGATTCATGAATATTGGTAACGGTTTGCGAAAAACGCTGCTCGACCAAAGTACGTCTTAATGCTTCATCTTGCGCTAAGGAAAGCAATGTGCCAATCGCATAAATCCATGAAACAACGGTTAAATATAGAGAAAATGTTGCCCACAGGCGTTGCGCACCTGTGAAAGCATAGGGAATTTCCCCAAAGCCAATGGTTGTGCCCATATAAGAAACAAAGTAGAACGCATGGAAAAAATCCATGTACCACACATTGCCTTGGTCATCTACACCGGGCATCAATGTCATACCGACCATGGCCAGCGCGTAAACGCTAATCAAAACCATAAGCGGTAAACGCATACGGCGCATAATTAAGAAAATAATACTATTCATGAGGGATTGAATATATGTTTGCAGAAGATGGATTCAGAAGGCATCAATGATAACATTACCATCTTAACATCCAAAGATAGAACTGATGTTTTTCAATTTTAAGCTTTTTCAGTTGTCGACATTCTAAACAATTTCAGCTAATAACAAGGATAAAATCGTGGCATTGACGAGGCTAAATAAACGACTCCACAGTAATAAAGTGCTATATAAAATAAACTTAAGCTCTATTTTTAATTCTTTACGGATCATTTTCTTAAAAACATCATCAATCGCATTGATTTCAATCATGCTCAAACGATTTTCCCCACAATTTTCATTTTCTTGCTCAGATTGCTCATGTTTGGAGGATAGTTGTTTTAAGAACTGTTTCACTTTCTCAGAATCTTGTAAATTGTATCGAAAACCCACCTCTGTTAAAAAATAAACAAACGCGGTTATGACTGCTGATAAGACGAAATAATAAAATACGAAAATAATAATAAATAGAGCAAAAACACTAGGGAAATTTGGGTAATAAATGACGGACGCTAATGCAAGTGTACCATAGAATAGATACAAAAAAGCCATTCTATTAACATAAGAAGCATCACTAAGCTTTTGATTTAACTTATTTAAATTTCTTCCATTACTGGCAGAGAAATATAACTGGATGTGTTCGGCGACAATAAAAAAAATCATGATGCCCAACACCGCATTCATAAAATCTGCTGAAATTGTATTACTGGTGATAAAGTGACGAAGTAGAAAAAAAATAGGGACATTTAACGTGACTGATAAAATAAAAAATTCTGCTTTCATTATAGTGCGCCACTACGCTTAATTTCCAAATAACGATTGACTAAGGAAATAGGCAAATGCTCTGGCTCAGTATCCAAGTACAATACACCATGACGATTTAAGGCTTCATGTGCTTGGCGGCGACGGAGCAAATATTCATGGGTTGCGGCATAACGTAAAGCATCTTTAAAATGATTAACAGGCTTATCAAGCACTTCATTTAAAACCGTTTCTTGTAAGCTGGCTAACAAAACCAAATGTCGACGTTGTAATAATTTCATTGCTGGAATCAGCTCTTCATGATCCTCATCACGTAAATTGGATACGACGATAATTAAAGCCCGCTTATTTAAACGTGTAATCAATTGTTTAGCTGCATTTAAATAATCACTGGTTTTTAAACTAGGCTGTAAATCGTACACAGTATTCAACACGGTATTGACTGAATTCAAGCCTTTTCTTGGAGCTAACCAACGCGGCGGCCCATCACCACTAAATGTCATTAATCCCAAAGCATCGCCCTGACGTAAAGCCACATAAGTTAGCAATAACATCGCATTCAAAGTATGGTCAAAATGCGATAGAGCATCATCTTGGGTCCACATTCTTCGCCCACAATCGAGTAAAAAAATAATTTGCTGGTCGCGCTCATCTTGATATTCTTTCGAAATTAGCTTTTTAATCCGCGCTGATGCATTCCAATCAATTTGGCGTAAGCTATCACCTGCACGATAATCTCGTAATTGATGAAATTCCAAGCCTTCACCACGCCGCTGGAGCTGTTTAATCCCGATTTGACCTAAACGATCCTCCATTGCTAATAAGGTATATTTAGTCAAAGCTGCGAAATTTGGATACACTTTGATAGGGTTTTCATGTTTGACATATTGATATTTTTTCCAAATACCTAATGGCGAATAAGTTAATAAATGCGTGCCTGAAAATTGTGTATTGCCACGTTGTTCTGGACAAATTCGATAATGGGTTTGTACCGAACGTTGTGGCTTAACGAGCAAAGTTTGTGGTAAAGCCTCAAATTCGCTATGTGGCGGATAATCATCAAATAATTCAACTTTTTGAGTTTGTAAATAAGGATTGCGTAATTGCAAACTTACCTCTGACCAAACCCCCAATGCCAATGAGTTTGACACTGTTCTTTCAATACGTAACGGCCTTGTCCAATACATCTTCCAAGCATCTAGCAATGCCAAGCCCAATATAGCAAAGCCTACTATTTTCCATAATAGTGCTAAAATAGGGATAAAAACGACGACAACAGCCATCAAGAGCCATAAAAACAATAAGTACAATAAATTAGAGGCTGGGCGCATGGACATTTTTAATTAGGTGATAAGCTTAGTTTGATTCTAAAGCCTTAAAGCATGTAAAACAACAGGCTGTTTTATATAAAGGGTTTGGTTTGACATTATTTTTTCTAGGGTGTTAAATACCAAACTATACGTATTGCACTACATATTTATAACCCACATCTCTCTCTAATCGCATGGATTTTCTTTAGATGTTTAGATATTTTTTAGCAGTTATTATAATGGCTATGGTGGTTTTATTGCTTTCTAGCCTATTTATTGGGCTTGGGTTCATATTAGGGCAAATTTATCATTTTAGCTTATTCGAAGCGACATTAATTTGCTTGTTAACAAGCTTAGTATTATTCGCTTTTCTGCTAGCAAGTCGATTTTTTCTTGATGGTTTTCAAGACGATTATGATGACGATGATTTTGAGTTAGAACTTGATGATTTAGATAAACATTAAATGATCTTGGATATAAAAATCAGTAGTTAGTTTTAAACAAGCTAAGCGATACAAAGGCTTCAATTTTAGGAAATGGATTAAACCTTACTCAGCTAAAAAGCACGGTTTGCTTGAATTCAACCCAATAAAATTAAGTACTTAATAGAGTGTGGATAGCTCAAAATTGATCCAAAATATTGAAAATAATAGACTGTAAAAACAAAAAATAATTCATGAATGATAATCAGCTTTTACGCTACAGCCGCCATATTTTATTGCCAGAATTAGATTTAATTGGCCAACAACGTTTACTCAATGCTAAGGTCATGATTATCGGCTTAGGAGGATTGGGCGCACCTGCCAGTTTATATCTTGCTGCGGCAGGTATTGGAAAACTGGTTTTATGTGATTTTGACCAAGTGGAACTCTCTAATTTACAACGTCAAATTACACATCATACTGCAAATATTGGCCAATATAAGGTAGATTCCGCACTGCAACAATTGAAAGCCAATAATCCAGAATGCCAAATTGAGACATTTTATCAGTCATTCGATACCGATACCTTAAGCCAGCAACTCGGTAATATTGATGTGGTGCTAGACTGTACAGACAATCTAACAACACGTTTACAAATCAATCAAGCCTGTGTCCAGACCAAAACCCCGTTAGTCTCTGCGGCAGCAATCAGGATGGAAGGACAAATCAGTGTATTTTTAAATCAGACTGAACAAGACCCTTGTTATCGCTGCTTATATCAAACGGAGCAAGATTTACAAGAAACCTGTACCCAAACGGGCGTTCTTGCACCACTAGTAGGGGTAATTGGTAGTATGCAAGCTTTAGAAACCATTAAATTAATTACCAAAGTTGGTAAAATATTGCACGGACGTTTATTGCTGTTGGATGTGTTGCAAATGGAATCATATACCATGCAATTGCGCAAAAATCCCAATTGTCCTGTGTGTAGCAGCAAACTTTAAATACATGTTTTAGAATTGTCAATTAATCATAAAAAAGTAGATTTATTAGCACAAGTGTTCGGACACTTTTTGAAATCATCAAATAAATTCAATGAGTTGAAAAATGATATTGTTGACAACTTATTGAAATAGTCTAAAGGCTGTCCACAATATTATTAGCAGGCAATACTAAAAAATTCACTATGATAGCGAGGGCAATGCTATGAGTTCAGCACCAGAAACAAGCCCGATTGATTTTACAATGTTGCACCATTTAGAAGAAATTATGGGTAGCGAAACAAGTTTGATGCTACTGCAACAATTTATAGCATACATACCAGAGCAATATGCTCAATTAGCTCAAGCCTTTGAGCAACAAGACTACGAATATTTACGTTACAAATCACATCAATTTAAAGGTGAATGCTTACAAATGGGTGCGGTTTTAGTTGGACAAGCCTGTAAAGAGTTAGAAGATAAAGCGAAAACCATGCACACTAAAAATATCGCATCCTGTTTAGAAAAATTACATTATGAATCCCAACGTGCCATTGCGTTATTAAAACAGGCTCATTAAACATGGCAGATTATCAAGGACATATTTTAGTCGTAGACGATGCCCCTTTAATGCGCAAAGTATTGGCTGAAATATTACAAAAATTTGGTTATCGGGTAAAGACTGCAGATAACGGTCAACAAGCCATTGACTATTTTATTGAGCATCGACCTGAACTCATTTTGATGGATGCGGATATGCCAACATTAGATGGTGTAACCGCCTGTCAACGAATTAAAGCTTTGCCTGAAGCCAAATATTTGCCTGTTATTATTGTCACTGCGTATGTTGGCCGCGAATGGGTAGACAAAGCCTATGCCGCAGGGGCAACCGATTATGTGACTAAGCCTGTTAACTGGGACGTATTGCGCAATCGAATTCATTATATTCTACAAGCAAAACGGGCTGAAGAAGCCTTATTTGATGAAAAAGAAAAAGCCCAAGTGACTTTAGCATCAATTGGTGATGGCGTGATTACAACTGATGCAAAAGGGTTGATTGAATATATTAACCCCATTGCGACCTATCTTACAGGCTGGTCTTATGATGAAGCTCGTGGCAAGCCACTCAATGATATTTTTTCTCTTATCAATGAAATTACTAAGCAATCTGTACACTTTCCGATTGAATCCTGTTTAGAAGAAAGGCAAGTTGTTGAATTAACAAACAATACAAATCATATTGTGTTAAAACATAGAAATGGGAAGCACTGTTTTGCGATTGAAGATTCTGCTGCACCGATTCAAGATCGTCATGGCAATATTATTGGCGTGGTTTTAGTATTTCATGATATGACTGAAAACCGCCGTATGACTCAAAAATTGTCTTATCAAGCCAAGCATGATGCACTTACCACTTTGTTTAATCGGCATGAATTTAATAATCGTCTTCGAGATATATTGCAACAGCCACGCCAAAAAGGGGTTTCGCACGCATTACTTTATTTGGATTTAGACCAATTTAAAATTGTCAATGATACTTGCGGTCATGATGCAGGCGATCAATTATTGAAAGACGTTGCCGCATTACTACAAACCACAGTCAATGAATTTAGCAGCTATATCAATGCTACGTTAGCCCGTTTGGGTGGTGATGAATTTGCGCTATTGTTAGAACAATGTAAATTACAAGATGCGTTATTAATTGCTCATAAATTATGTGATGACGTGCAAAATCTGCGTTTTTTCTGGACTGATGAGAAAAATAAACTCAATCGCCGGGTCTTTAAAATTGGTATTAGTATTGGTTTAATGCCGATTACGGAATATTTATCCGACAAAACAACTAATCAAAAAAGTATATTAGCCATGGCAGATGCGGCTTGCTATGCTGCAAAAAATGCGGGGCGTAACAATGTCCATATTTATAAAGATACTGATTTAGCCGAAGAAATTGAATGGGTTTCAGTTATTAATAGTAATTTGGAAAAAAATTCAGGATTCCATCTTTTTTACCAACCAATTAGCTCGCTTGAAGAAACGCCTTATCCTAAGTTTTATGAAGTCTTGCTACGCATGGATGATCGCCAAGGTCATCTTGCACCGCCGGGCGCATTTTTATCCACCGCAGCCCGTTATAATTTAATGCCCACGTTAGACTTATATGTTATTGCTCAAACCTTGACTTGGCTCACTAATAATCCGACTCGTTTACAAGGTTTAAATCTTTGCAGCATTAACATTTCGGCTTATTCTCTGGCAGATAAAAACTTTTTAAAACAGGTCAAAAAACATTTGCAAGCGACAACAGTGCCTTTAAATAAAATTTGTTTTGAGGTGACAGAAACAGCCGCCATTAGTAATTTCACGGGTGCTCAGCATTTTATTCAGGAAATGAAAGGCTTAGACTGTCAAATTGCGATGGATGATTTTGGTTCGGGTATTTCCGCCTTTAGCTTTTTGAAAAAATTACCGATTGATTTTCTTAAAATTGATGGGAATCTGATTCGGCATATTGCTGAAGATAAAGTAAATTATGCGATGGTCAAGTCTATCAATGAAATTGCTCATTTGATGGGTATTGCAACAATTGCAGAATTTGTTGAAAATGAAGCAATTTTTAATAAACTACAAGGTTTGAAAGTAGATTATATTCAAGGTTTCTGGGTTGGTAAACCACAGCCATTGCAAGATGAACCCATTATGTTAAAACAACTTGCAGATGTACAGCAGCCAGAAGCGATTTAAAAAAAATATCAGGACTGCAATTATTGAAAGACTCGCAGTCCTGAATAGCATCTTAATCACGCTATAGTCATTTTATTTTAAAGTGATACAGGACTGGCAGTCCTTATTTTTGAAAGCAATTAATATTTAAAGAATTTCAGGACTGCCAGTCCTCGCACTTAAGATGGAATTAGCTATAGCTTATAATTTTACCTAATTTATATCGTTCTCCATTTTTGCAACATGAAGATGAAACCGAATAGAGCACCACCTATCACATAACTTAAGTATTGATGTGGTAATGCCATCAATTTTGCGGCTTCATTGGGTAAAAATAAAATCAGCATCACAGGGATAAACAACAAGCGTTCATACCATATTGTGCGGGTATAGAAATAGCCTTGTAATAATGAGGCAAAAGCAAACATACCTACCGTCGTCATCAGAAAAATCAAGCCCACTTCAAACGGATTGGTAATCCATACCCAGCCATTCGCATTCATGGGATCACTTTCATCAATTTCTCGAATCAATAGAATTTCCGAATTGAAGAAAAATACAAACGGCAAAATAGCGGTGCGCATATCATAAATAAAGCCTTGAATCCCTGTTTGAACCGCATTAGCTCGGGCGATGCCAGCAGCAGCGTAAGCAGCAATGCCAACAGGCGGGGTATCATCCGCTAAAATCCCAAAGTAAAATACGAATAAATGGGCTGCAATAGCAGGGACTAAATAACCTGTGTCCATCGATAAATTTAAAATCACAGGCGCAGTGAGTGAAGCCATAATGATGTAGTTTGCAGTGGTTGGTAAACCCATCCCCAAAATCAAAGAAATGAATGCGGTAAATATTAAAATCAACAAGATATTACCGTTTGCAAGTTGTTCAATCACTTCGATTAATACCTGTCCAATACCTGTTAAGGTCACTGAGCCAACAACAACGCCTGCAACAGCAGTGGCTATGGCAATCGGAACCATATTTTTTGCACCTGATACCATACCATTGAAAATATCAATAAACCCTTGTAGAAATAGCTGATTATCTAATTTCTTTCCCATCATGATTGCAGTAAGCGGCTGTTGTACTACCATAATCAGCATTATGAACATAATGGCATTGAATGCGGCGGAAATAGCGGACTGCTGTAACCAAATCAAGGTATAAATGAGGAAAAAGATAGGGATTAAATAATGCAAACCCGACAGAAATGTTTTTAATTTAGGTGGCAATTGGCTGGGGTCTTCGCCTTGAATGCCCAGTTTACATGACTCTAAATGCACTACATAAAATAGAGCAAAATAAGATACAAAGGCGGGAATAAACGCAGCATAAATAACATTTGAATAACTAATGCCCAAATATTCCGCAATAATAAAGGCTGCCGCTCCCATAATAGGTGGCATCAACTGCCCATTGGTGCTGGCTGCCACTTCAACTGCTGCCGCTTTATGGGCTGGAAAACCGATATGCTTCATTAATGGGATTGTAAACGTACCCGTTGTCACGGTATTAGCAGTAGATGAACCTGAGATTATCCCAGTTAAACCACTGGCGACAACTGCTGCTTTAGCAGGCCCACCTCGAAATCGTCCTAACAAGGAATAAGATAAGTTAATGAAATAAGCTCCTGCTCCTGCTTTTTCTAGAAGTGAGCCAAATAGTACAAATAGAAATACAAAACTGGCACTGACTCCCAACGGCACACCAAAAATCCCTTCAGTGGTTAAAAACATGTGGCCTGCCAATTTATTCAGACTTGCACCACGATGCGCGATTAATTCAGGCATATAAGGACCAAAATGGTCGTAAACCAAAAAGACAACCGCAACAATTGCCAATGCAGGCCCTAAAACTCTCCTTGAGGCTTCGAGTAAGAAAACAGTGGTAATCAATGCAATAATAATATCTCGTTGCAAATAGTCACCGGGGCGCATTGCTAATGATTTAAATTCCCAGAAAATATAAAACGCACCAATACTCGCCACCAAGGCAAATAAGAAATCATACCAACTAATGGAAAATTTAGACCAGCGATGTAGAAATGGATAGATGAGAAAAGCAAGCAATAAAGCAAAACTGAGGTGAATAGAACGTACTTGAGTGGAATTAAATGGGTCGGATGTCACAACAATATAAAGTTGAAATAGTGACCAAGCAAATGCAATGAGTGTTACCAGCCAATATTGCCAATGCGAGGAGCTAAAATGGCGTTGACCTTCAAGTGCTTCTGCACTATTTGCATTTAAGTTATCGAGAGTAGAGGGCTGCATATTGGTACCATGATGTGAGCTAGGCTTATTTTGATTCAAATCGGTGTGAATAACAAAAGTTATTTTAGGGTATTTGAATTATGATTAAAGCCACAATAAGCAGAATCGATGAATAACCCTTTTTAATAACTCAAGTTACGCAAAGAATCCCAAATTAAAAGAAGATAAATAAGTATGAAGCAAGAAGAATTAAACATATACACAGATTATTTAAGCGTAAGCTTTGGTCAAGCAACAGCGACAGGGTTGTCAAATATGTTGGAAGGAGAGATAAAGCATGACCGAATAACGCGACTATTGTCAGAGGAAGAACAAGGGTCAAAAGAACGATGGAAACAAACGAAAAAGATAGTACGAGAAATAGAGGA
>JADGDW010000219.1 GCA_016744725.1 Candidatus Albibeggiatoa sp. nov. BB20
ACTACTTCGTCTGTAACTACCCACAATACCCCTGCACCAATTGGTGAGCATAACCATGCTAGTGGTCCACAACCCAATCCTGCCAAAGCTCCTGTAGAAGCAGCTGCTGATTTGGTGGCTAACTTACTTCCTGCTTTGACTGCACCTTTTGTTGTGATTTTGGCTACAATCATCGCTGTGATTTTGATTGCTATCGCACTGCCTACTACTCCTAGCTTTATCTGTTGGTTTTGCATATTAGAGTCTATATCTGATTTCATATTTTACTCTAATTTAAAAACACTTAATATTTATTATAATCAAAATCTACAATCCAACTTTCTAGAAATCAAAGGTTTAGATAATCTGACTTATGTTGACATAGTTGCAAATGCCTTTAGCTCATTGAAATTACTTAATTTACCAAAATTAAAATATTGTAACATTTATGCTAATACAACAGACATGTCTCTTGAACTGAGTAGCAATTCTTCTGATTTTATAGAAATAATTATTGGAGGTAATACAATATCGAACCAATTACAAGATATTTTGGATGTTCCTAAGCTTCCCGCCTTATACATGACACATAACACGATTAACGGTTCAATTCCAGACTTAACTCAATTGACTGATTTGCAAAAAATAGATATAAGCTCTAATACAGGACTTTGCCGATCCCCTAATATTGATTATGGTAAATGGACAGACTCTATTCAAGAATATCCTGTCTGCTCTCCAGAATTCTCCTGCTCAAACATCACAGAAATCCCTCAATCAGAATGTGAAGTATTGGTTAATATTTATGATGACTTAGGCGGTGATAATTGGACAAACAATGCAGGCTGGAAACAAACCAATAACCCTTGTACAAGCTGGTATAACCTTGGCTGTAAAAATGGTCATGTCACTGATATTGCTCTCTCAAGCAACAACCTCACAGGAACAATCCCAGACCTCACGCCATTAACCGAACTTGAAACTTTACCTATCGGTGGTAATCCCAATATCACAGGTGCATTGCCTAACATTGGTTCACTCACAAAACTTTATCATTTCTCTATCAACGGCGTAGGTATTATAGGCACGCTTTCAGACAGTATTTTAGGCGCGACCAGCTTACGAGAATTAGCGTTAATCAACACCAGCTTAACGGGCAATCTTCCAGACTTTAGCCAACTCACAAACCTAACACAATTAAACCTAGGTCAGAGCAAATTTACAGGGAAAATTCCAACTTTACCCACGGGATTAACTCTACTCAACTTAGCGGATAATAAGTTATGTCATGAGGCAGGAAATGTGCAATATCCACATCTCAATGATTTCCCTGTCTGTAACCTTGAATTTGGTGCGGTCTTAACTTATCCAATGACAGGCAATGCCAATGATACGAGTGGAAATGCAAATAATGGTGTTGTGGATGGCGCAACGTTAACAACTGATAGACATGGTAATGTAGAAAATGCTTATAACTTTGATGGCATTGATGATCGGATTAATCTAAATCCAAGTAACAACCTTGTGTTTGATGATATGAGTGTTAGTTTTTGGATTCAAACCACAGATACAGGTGAACCAAAACATTTTATCAGTGCAGCCAATGCAACAGATAGTAATGAGTTTTTACTCAGACACAGCAATGGTCAAATTGCAATTCTGCTCCAAAAAGAAACCCATATTTTTAATAATGCAAATATTAATGATGGGACATGGCACTTACTTAGTATTATACGTTCAGGCTCTGAAATTCAACTTTTCATCGATGGGCAACTTATTGAAACATGGACAAATGCACCAACTGAAATTATTAAAATTGATACTGGTGGGTTATGGTTAGGAGCTGACCAAGACTGTGTTGGAGGGTGTTGGAAAGGATTTAAACATTTTGAAGGCAATTTAGATGAAGTGATTTTTCATAATCGTGCATTATCAACTACTGAAATTCAAAATATATATGCAGAACAAACCACTATCCAAACAGGTTGTAATGGCGCATTGCAATTAGATGGCACACTGTGTAATGGCTTACTTGCAGCTTATACACTTGAAAACAACGCAAACGATGTATCAGGCAATGGATATGATGGTACACAACATGGCTCACTTAACTATGTCGGCGGTATCAATGGACAAGCAGTAAGCTTTGATGCTAATTCTAATAATTACATCTCGGTTGCGCATGACAGAGCCTTAAACTTTACGGGAAGCTATAGCTTTGTATTTTGGGTTAATCACAACAATACAGAAGGTGATAATAACTTTGAAACCCTGATTTCTAAAGGGCGTGATTGTGATGATTCCTATATTTTTGACCATAATGGACAACGCTTTGTTGCAGGCTTACCAACAGGGACTTGTACCAAAATTGCAATACAAACAGTTACAACTAATAATGAGTGGCATTTTGTCACGGGTGTAATGGACACTGACACCACACCGTATAAAATGAAGTATTATCTTGATACTCAATTAATTGCGACAAAAAATGTAGCGAATGCCACTGTTTCTAATACTTACCCACTGTTATTTGGCAGACATTACAGACATGCTGATGGTTCTGGTGGTTATGAATATCCAGCGACTGCAAAATTAGATGAATTATTAATCTATAATCGCGCATTAACGGCTGAAGAAATCCAACAACTTTACCAGCGTGTTCCGCCTTTCGATTGTCAAACTGTGACATCGATTCCAACGACTGAATGTGATGCGTTGATAAGCTTATACACCGATACCAATGGCAGCCAATGGCCACGTCAAGCAAATTGGTTATTAGATAAAGACCCTTGTATATGGCAGGGTATGAGTTGCCAATCAGGTCATGTGACAGAGATGGATTTACACAACAATGGCTTATCTGGCGTATTACCAAGCCTTGCAGCATTAACACAATTGCAGCAGTTGGAATTACAACAAAATGGGCTACTTGGTGAGATATCTGAATCCATCGGTAATTTGACTGAACTAAATCTACTCAATCTCGGCTACAACCAATTGTCAGGCAAAATTCCAACATCTATAGGTAGCTTGACCAAGCTTACTCAATTAGATTTACAGCAAAACCAACTGGTAGGCAATGTACCTGCAAACTTGGCTAATACGGTCGCAAATCTCACCTTATCAAGTAACCGTTTATCTGGCACTTTACCTGAGCAATTATGTCAACTCAGCTTAAATACCCTATTGCTCACAGATAATAATGTAACAGGTGAAATTCCAGCATGTTTACAAAATATTGCTACTTTAGATGTCAGCGACAATGGCACATTATGTAAAACAGCGGAGATGACCCAAACTGCTTTTGAAAACTATGCTATTTGCGGTATGGCAAAAGAAGTTTGTGGACAAGTCACAGAAATTCCGAATGACCAATGCCAATCCCTCGTAGCCTTATATGAGAAAACCAATGGTGCAGGTTGGACAAGCAATACGGGTTGGTTAGAAAACAATCAGCCATGTACTTGGTATGGTGTCAGTTGTAATGATGGTTCTATCAGTGCGTTGAACTTAAGTAATAACAATTTACAAGGTACATTGCCGCAAGAATTGGCTGTTTTAACTGATATGGGTGTACTCTCACTCAACGCCAATAAACTGCAAGGTGAAATGCCAGATTTGAGTCCATTGAGTAATTTGGAACGCTTGCAATTGGGCAATAATGGGCTTTCAGGCAGTATCCCAGATTTAGATACATTGGTTAGCTTAGAATATCTCGACATCAGTGATAATCCAAATATTACGGGAAATATTCCTAAGTTGGATGGCTTAAATCAACTAGAAAATGTGTTTTTAGACAATACAGGTTTAACGGGTGAATTGCCTGATTTGTCTGGTGTACCTAATTTGCACAATATTCGGGTTAATGAAACAGATACCTTATGCCGCAGTGTTGATGTTGATTATTCTGGATTCTCTCAATTTACTAGCTATAACGTGTGTACCAACTCTATCTTCACTTTATTCAAACGTGGCGTAGGGTCTGGTAGTATCCTCAGCTCTGACAATAATATTATTTGCCACAGTGATTGTGATAATGCCAGTTACAATTATCCTGAAAATGTAGTCATTACTTTAACAGCGACTGCTAATGCTGGTTCAACTTTTAAAGAATGGGAAGGGCAATGCCTTAGTGATTCCAATGTTGTAGAAGTATCCATGACTGAAAGTAAAAATTGTTATGCTACGTTTGATTTAGAACGAACAAAAAATTCTTTTTTACTTGAAGCTATGAAATTAGGTGATGGTCGTGGCAGTCTATCTGTTTATTACAACGATGAAATGGTGGACAATTGTGGTGATGGTTGTTCTTCAAAAATGTTTAACCGCTTTGAAACAGGCAGTACTGTGACACTCAATCTGAATATTGCCGCAGGTAGCATATTAGAATATTGGGGTGGAGCATGTGAGGGCTTGTCTGGTAATTCTATTGAGTTGACTATGGATAAATCCAAATCTTGTCTTGCTCATCTCACGCTTGCTCCAACACCGCCAGCGCAAATGGTAACGCTATCGGTTGATTTTAATAACAGTACAGGTAACGGCACGATATACAGTTTAGGTATTGAATGTGGTGCTGATTGTGAAGAATATATTGAGGTGGGTCGCACAATCAATCTAAAGGCTGAACCTGATGCTTTATCACGTTTTGTTCAATGGGCAGGCAGTCCACAATGCCACCAACGTAAAGAAGCATTTTTACCAATTGTTGTTTCTGCTGATACAACATGTTATGCACTGTTTGAGAGCGTCATGGATGTTGCGGCAGAAAATAGCACTGAAGAACTTTATGAGGAAGGCTATCTGAGCAATGGTGAGGTATTAGCAGATGAATATCCACCTGAAATAAATGAGGAAATTCTCAATATGGCTTATCGGTTGGCTGAAAGTACTTTATTGCAAATTGATGAACATTTAGCATTAAATGAGGCTTGGCCAAATCAGTTTGAAGGTAAAGAGCGTTATATTCCACCACCTGAAAGATTTAGTGTCGAAAGCGTTAAAATCCTATCTGAAACTGTTATTGAATTAGAGGATCGAACACTTAATGTCTCAGGGAATTTTGTTCGAGTTGATGTAATTTTAGAAAATAAAGAGGGTGATGATGAATTGTTGCCTATCTTGATTTATTATGGTGATGAGCCTCAGCCACAAGAGATAACCCTTCGTTCAAGTTCTTCGGAAAGAAGCACGCGCCGTCGTAGAGGACGTAGTTATGGTTGTCATCCACGCCGTGGTCGTCATAGATAATTAATCGTTTTACTCATGGGCTGTTCATATTTTAGTAAAATTTATAACAGCCCATGATGTTCTTTTTGATTAATTTTGCCTTTTGGCTATTTATTTTAACTTCTATAATTGTTCATGCTAGAATAAGTTATATATTTAAAGTTAACAGAAATATTAAATTTGTTGTATTAATTAGATGATGTAATTTCAGACTTTAGGAGTATATGCTTATGTTTTTTATTTATGGCTTCTATATATTGATTTTATTTACATCTTTAACTTATGCTGACAACACTATTCCAACATATACAATAATTTCAGAGTTAACATTCATTAATTCTGAAACTAATTCACTTAATCCAATTAACATTATCCCAGATGACAGACTAAATAAAAGGTTGGCAATTAATACAAATCGTAACTTCTTGATAATTTTATTCATTTTAATAATCCTTAGTTGTTATACATTTT